>CAXMRK010000143.1:0-10150 GCA_964195815.1 uncultured Acidimicrobiia bacterium
GCTGGTGGGGTACGCGATATTCGCGGCTTTAATGACAATACTCTAGGACCCAAAGATCAATTCTGCAGATCGATCGGTGGTGACTTTAAAACTTCTGGCACTTTGGAACTGGCATTCCCGACACCATTCCTGGGTGGCAAGGGTGGTACTCGTCTCGCCTTGTTTATTGATGTCGGCAACGCTTTCGAAAATGTTAATGCTTGGGATGCGAGTAAACTTCGCGCTTCTGCAGGTATATCCATGACCTGGCAGGCGCCGGTCGGCCCTATCATTATCAATCTGGCCACACCGTTAATTAAAGAACCGGGTGATGAAACAGAGACCCTGCAATTCTCCTTTGGTGCAGGCTTTTAAAGGAGCAGTGGTTGATTTGTATACGCGCAACAGGAATGATCATTCTAGCCCTGACTACAGGATTGCTAGGATCAAATCTCGCCTATTCGCAAGCTAATTCAACCCCGGCCCAAGCAGCTTCTATACAGAAAATCGGCTATGCCGATATGAAAATAATTTTTGATAATGCACCGCAAGTTGTAGCCGGACGTGATGCTTTAGACCGTGAGTTTCGACCACGTAACGATGCGGTTCTGGCTGATGAAAAGCGCCTCGCTGCCCTACAGGAAAGGCTTACCGATAATCTTGATGCCAACACAAAGGCACAACTTGAACGGGACAGCCGCAGCCTCAACCGGGCTGTAATTCGGCGTAGAGAAGACGTGATTGAAGATCTCAATTTGCGCCGTAATGAAATTGAAAATAGTGTTAGGGAAATATTGGAAATGGCGATCCAGATAGTTGCCGAAAAGCAGGGGTTTGATCTAGTGATCACAGATCCTGTCGTTCTTTACCACAGCCCGAGAATAAATCTTACCAATGAAATCTTAAAACAGCTGCGGATAGAATATGAGGCAGATCAACTGGAACAGGCTAGCCGTTGATTATGGCCACAACATTTTCACTAAAACAGCTTGCAGATACCTTTTCTCTTGATTACAGAGGTGATGAAAACATCTGCGTAGAGCGTATTGCAACGCTCAAATCTGCAACAGTAGGAACGCTTAGTTTTCTCTCAAACCCAGTTTATAAAAAGGAGCTTGAAACCACCCGAGCTGGTATTGTTATTCTCACTGCGGATAATTTGGGCGATTACAAAGGCGCTGTATTGATAAGTGACAATCCCTATCTGGACTACGCACGAATCGCCACCCTGATCGCAGAGCAATCACAAACTCCCCCATCAATACATCCACACGCCAGTATCGACCCTGACACAGACATTGGAGCAGGCGTTTCAATTGCGGCTGGAGTTGTGGTTGAAAAAGGTGTGAGTATTGGAGACCACAGTCGTATTGGGGCTAATGTCACACTTTGTCATGGGGTAAGCCTTGGAAAACGTGTGATCGTGCATCCTGGCGCTGTCATCGGCGCTGATGGCTTCGGACTGGCATTTGATCAGGATCATTGGGTAAAAATTCCTCAATTTGGCAGTGTTTTCATTGGTGATGATTGTGAAATTGGCGCTAATTCGACCATTGACAGAGGTGCAATAGAAGATACAGTTCTGGAAGCCGATGTACGCCTGGATAACCTGGTACAGATTGGTCACAATGTGAAAATTGGCGCACACACTGCCATGGCTGGATGTGCTGGTGTTGCTGGCAGCACGACTATTGGAAAATACTGTATGATCGCTGGCGCCAGTGGGATCGGGGGTCATATTAAGATTGCAGACAAAGTCACCATTACCGCCATGAGCATGGTGACTCAGTCGATTCTTGAAGCCGGGTCTTATGGCTCAGGTGTTGAAGCCCAGCCTCATGCCGAGTGGCGGATGAACCTGGCACGCTTGCGTCGCCTGGACAAAACAATTAAAAAACTACTTTCCCGAAACAGAGATTAATTAACTATGACTGATTTCCAACCCCTTAGCATAGAAGAGATCAAGACATTTCTCCCCCATCGATACCCCTTTCTTTTGATTGATCGTGTCACTGATTATCAAGGCGGAGAATTTCCGACGCTTACAGCAATTAAGTGTGTCACCCATAATGAGCCGTTCTTTCAGGGTCACTTCCCAGAACATCCGGTGATGCCCGGTGTATTGATTATTGAAGCTATGGCTCAGGCTGCTGGAGTTTTGGCCAATCTGGAAGAACATACCTCTGGCTGTGGGAAAATAATTTATATGGCCAAAATAGACAAAGCAAAATTTACCAGGCTGGTTGTTCCCGGCGATCAACTGGTTTTAAAAGCCACCCAAAAGCGGGTCAAGATGGGAATGGGATGTTACTCTTGCGAAGCATTTGTTGATGGTGAAAAGGCAGCAAGTGCCGAAATCGTTTGTGCCGAGAAACGAGGCTAAATATGAAACCAAAAATTCATCCAACAGCAGTCATCGACGCAAAAGCCGAGCTTGCAGACGACATTGAGGTTGGTGCATTCAGCATTATTGAATCTAAAGTGAAAATAGATAGTGGCTGTAGAATTGGCCCTCATGTCGTATTGAATGGACGTACAACTCTGGGAAAGAATAATCGTATTTTTCAATTCTCTTCTATTGGTGAAGAACCACAAGACAAAAAATATGCCGGTGAAGATACCGAGTTGATAATGGGTGACAACAACACCATCCGGGAATTATGTACATTTAGCCGTGGAACTGCCGAAAGTGTAGGCGGACTTGGAGTCACCCGGATTGGCAACAATAACTGGATTATGGCCTGCGTCCATATTGCCCATGACTGTGAGCTCGGTGACAATATCATTATGGCTAATAATGCAGCCTTGGCTGGTCATGTAAATGTAGGTGACTGGGCTATTTTGTCTGGGTTTTCTCTTATTCATCAATTTTGTTCAATTGGCGCGCATAGCTTTACTTCGTTTGCTTCTCACGTTAATCAAAGCGTTCCACCTTATGTGGTAGTTTCAGGAGAGAAAGCAAAAACCAAAGGCGTCAATACCGAAGGTCTGCGCCGCCGCGGCTATACTGCAGAGCAAATCCAGCAAGTACGGCGAGCTTATAAAACACTCTATCGCTCTGAGCTACGTCTCGAAGATGCACGGGAAAAACTGGCAGAAATGTCGATTGATTCTCCGGAAATCGAAGTGCTAGTAAAGTTTCTAAATAAAATTGACCGCCCTATTATCCGTTAGGAAACTCCTGATATGAATCGTCCTGTTCGTATTGCTCTGGTAGCCGGGGAAGCATCCGGAGACCAGTTGGCGGCAGGACTCATACACGAATTAAGACTGCATTATCCAGATTGTCAATTTGTGGGTGTCGCTGGCCCAGCGATGCAAGCCGCTGGTTGTGAAGCCTGGTTTAATTCAGATGAGCTTGCGGTGATGGGCCTGGTAGAAGTGCTTCGCCACCTTCCAAGAATCTATTCTTTAAGGGGGCAATTATTACGTCGTTTATTCCAAAATCCGCCTGATCTTTTTATCGGTATTGACGCACCTGATTTCAATCTAGGTGTTGAGAAAAAATTAAAATCACAGGGTATACCTGTGGTCCATTATGTGAGCCCATCAGTTTGGGCCTGGCGGCAGAAACGGGTCAAAAAAATTCATAAAGCCATTAACCGCATGTTGGTTTTATTTCCCTTCGAGCCTTCTTTTTATAATGAACATGGTGTTGATGCCCGTTTTGTCGGCCACCCGATGGCAGATGAAATACCCCTGGTTTCCGACTCTGCAACAGCGCTGATTAAACTTGGAATCCATCAGGATTTAGCTCCTGAGACGGATGTTAGCACTCGCTATATCGCACTCTTACCAGGCAGCCGTGAAAGCGAATTAAAACTCCTTGGTCAATCAATGCTTGATGCAGCAAAGATCATCCATGCAAAACACCAAAATTGTCATTTCCTGGTGCCCTTAGCAACAAAAGAATTAACTTCAATTTTTACAGAAATTGTTCCAGATGATTTACCTATCACTTGTTTTCAGGGTGAAATGAGAACCGTTGTTGCAGCCAGTGAAGTGGTGCTAGCTGCCTCAGGCACAGCTACTCTTGAAACCTTATTAATTGGGCGGCCAATGGTTGTCTGCTACAAGTTTTCTGCGTTAACCTATTTCATTGCTAAGAGCCTTAATCTGGTCAAGAGTGAGCACTTTTCACTACCAAATATTTTGGCTGCGAAAACACTAGTTCCAGAATTTGCTCAAGATGAAGCCAGCCCTGAGAATCTTGCGACTGCAATTAGCGACTGGCTCAATAATCCTCAGCAACAGGAAACAGTTAAATCTGAATTCAAGAAAATTCACCTGGCGCTTAAACAAAATGCCAGCAAAAATGCTGTCAACGCAATAAAAGATTTATTGCCTTGAAACAGAACAAATCAAACAGCAGTTCTTTAGGCAATTTGATTGCAGGAGTCGATGAAGCAGGTCGCGGCCCTCTGGCAGGACCAGTCAGTGTCGCTGCAGTTATCCTTGATCCCATTAATCCTATCAGTGGCCTGGCAGATTCAAAAAAATTGAGCCCAGGCCGCCGAGAACTACTGTATACAATAATTTGTGAGCAGGCTTTAGCATGGGCCATTGTTCATATTGATAGAGCAACTATTGATAGCATCAATATCCTCCAGGCGACCTTGCTCGGCATGCAAAATGCGGTAGCCGAACTGAAGATACAACCTTCGCATGTTCTAGTTGATGGTAACCGCAGTCCAGATTTCGGGGTTCCAGCCACAGCTATTATTGGCGGAGATAATATTGAGCCCGTTATCAGCGCTGCATCAATTCTTGCTAAAGTCAGCCGGGATCGTTTTATGGCAGAACAACACTTGCGCTGGCCCATGTATGGCTTTGATAAAAATAAAGGCTACCCGACGCCTCAGCATCGGCTAGCCTTAAACTTACATGGACCGTGTCCACTACACCGGCATTCTTTTGCACCGGTTATTAAAGCCCTACAACTATCTAGATAAATAATTTAGCAGGGCAGCCCTATCAGTTAGATACAGTGAATTCCGGGTAAGCTTCTACACCACATTCGTGAATATCCAAACCATCGTATTCTTCCTCTTCAGTAACCCGAATTCCCACTGTGACTTTGAGCAAAGCCCACACCAGAAGACTACAGAAAAATACAAATCCAGCGATACAGGCAACCCCGAATAATTGCGTAGTAAAACTAGCTTCCGGATTACTAATCGGTACAGCTAGCAAGCCCCATATCCCAACGCTTCCATGTGCAGATATTGCACCCACGGGGTCATCAAGACGAAGACGATCAAGCAATACTACCGAAGCTACAACCAGACCCCCACCAACCGCACCAATCAGAGTTGCAAGTGTTACTGAGGGCAGATCAGGCCCAGCAGTAATTGCCACCAGGCCAGCTATTGCACCATTCAAGATCATGGTTAGATCAGCCTTGCCAAGAAACAGCCTTGCAGCAAGTAATGCGGCTAAAACGCCACCGGCTGCTGCTGCATTCGTGTTCACAAAAACTGCCGCAACAGCATTTGCATTATCAATACTACTCACCGCCAACTGAGAGCCACCGTTAAAACCCAGCCAACCTAGCCAGAGAATAAATGTCCCTAAAGCCGCTAGCGGTAAATTAGCACCGGTAATAGGTTGAATCTGCCCGCGAGAATATTTACCTTTACGCGGTCCGAGCAACAAAACCCCTGACAAGGCTGCCATCGCACCCGTAAGGTGAACCACTCCACTACCGGCGAAATCCTGAAATCCTGCCACATCTAAAAATCCGCCACCCCACTTCCAATAACCCTGAAGCGGATAAATGAAGCCTGTTAACACAATGGCAAATACGAAAAAAGGCCACAGTTTCATGCGCTCAGCAACCGCGCCTGAAACAATTGACATCGCAGTAGCTACAAACACCACCTGAAAAAAGAAATCTGCGGCATGTGAATAGTAGCTACCCTCATACCAGAGCTCAGCAGATTGACTCACAATTGTGGCGGCCTCATGCTCACTGCCAATCAGTGCCGCAAAACCTGGCCACCATGAATTTACTGGGTTATCAGGATACATAAAAGCATAGCCAACCAACATGTACATGACGCAGGCTATTGCGTACAGAACAATATTTTTCGTCAGTATTTCGGTTGTGTTTTTACTTCTCACCAAGCCTGCTTCAAGCATGGAAAAGCCTGCAGCCATCCACATAACAAGGGCCCCACTAAGCAATAAAAACAAAGTGTCCAGGGCGTAGCGTAAATTTAATATATCAGCCATAACGTTGGTTCCTAAAGTGCGTTTTCACCGGATTCACCGGTACGAATTCGAATAACCTGATCGAGTTTGGTCACAAAAATCTTGCCATCACCAATTTTCCCAGTTGCTGCAGAATCAATAAGCAGCTCCAGAATTTTCTCGAGTTGATGCTCTGGAATAGCAATTTCAAGCTTTATTTTTGGTAAAAAATCGACCACATATTCTGCGCCACGATAGAGTTCGGTGTGGCCTTTTTGACGGCCACAACCACGCACTTCGGTGATAGTCATTCCATAAACACCTGCATCTGCAAGACGTTCGCGCACATCCTCCAAACGAAAAGGTTTAATAATTGCAGTAATTAGATTCATCCACACTCTCCCAGTAACTGTTGCTGTTACTATTGATACTGCAAGGAATGTGCCAATGGAAAACTACTGAAAATAGTAGACTTGGTGGTTTTTTATGTAATTGTATGGTGCAGACATGCACGCTCTTGGTGCACCACTGAGTTTGTATAAATCAGGGTTGTTTAGATTAATTTAGTGCTATTACCGTTCCAAATGTATATTTCCATATCAGCTGCACCGCAAGCCTGACATGATCCACATTTTACAGAAACCGATTCTAATTTTCTCACTTCACCACGCTTTTCCCAGCGTTTTAAAAGATTGCGTAAGACCCCCGCATCGGTTTTAAAATGAAGGGCAAGATCTGGCAGTGCAGCCCGTTTAACCGTTTTCAGATAATCACGCAGCTCGAGTAGAATCATGCCGACTCCTCCACAGTTTTTTTCTTTATCAGACCAACCATATTGCCCGACTGGCGCCGACCAAATAACCACAATATCAAGATGACAAGCCCCATAAACACCGCCGAACCTGCAACCCAGCTCATTGAATACCCTGGATTTCGACTAAATATGGCCAGCTGATAAAACACCGTTGCCGTAATGTAGGCAAAACCAAGCGTCCAGGTCCCTACAAATACAGCCCAACCTGCGCCAATCTCTCGAACTATGGCTGTCATCGCTGCAACGCATGGTGTGTACAGCAGAATAAATAAGAGGTAAGCAAAAGCACCTGCCTTTCCATCAAAGCGCGATTGCATAGCACCGAATGTGCCTTCATTAACGTCCTGTACCTCAGCTGCTTCGCTGAGACTATCTGTAGCAATGATATTGAGTCCCAATGGATCAAATATCCACTGCCCCATCTCAGCAAGATTATGCGGAATGGTCATTACAGATGCAGCCAGTGCATCCGTCAGATTAAAGTCATCTACAAGCCCGGCATCTACAGTTTCTTTACGGGCGATATCAGAATAAAGTGCGTCCAATGTCCCTACAATTACCTCTTTTGCTGCGGCCCCAGTAAATATACCCACAGCAGCTGGCCAGTTATCTTCCTGTAAACCCATCGGCGCAAATACTGGAGTGATCGTGCGTCCAATTGAACTCAGAACTGAATCTTCACTATCGGCATTGTTAAAGCTTCCATCGGTTCCCAATGCATTGAGCAAATTCAGAACCATTACCACTGGAACGATAATTTTACCGGCCCCAAAAATAAAACCCTTTAATCGCGCCCATGCATGTGGAAAAACTGTTCTGAATTTGGGCCGGTGCCAGGGTGGCAGTTCCAGAACAAAGGTTGCATTTGTGCCGTGCAATAGTGTTTTTTTCAGGATAAAGCCAGTGACCATGGCTGCCAGCACACCAATCAGATACAGCGCAAATACAATATTTTGACCACCCTGGGTAAAAAATGCTGCTGCAAACAATGCATACACAGGCAGACGCGCCCCACATGACATAAACGGCGCCATCACGATAGTTAGAATACGATCTCTTCTTTGCTCTAAGGTTCGAGTTGCCAAGATTGCCGGCACATTACAGCCAAAGCCGGTAAGTAACGGCACAAAGGCTTTTCCGGGTAATCCTACAATTCGCATCGCGCGATCTACGACAAAAGCAGCGCGGGCCATATAGCCGCTGTCTTCAAGCAAAGCCAATAACAGATACAGCAAACCTACAATTGGGATAAATGTAGCTACAACCTGAACGCCAGCACCAAAGCCATGAGCTAATACGACTGTTAGCCAGTCTGGGCTGCCAACGCTCGTTAACCAGCCGCCTAAGCCATCTACCAGTATGGCTCCAGTAAACTGATCAAAAAAATCCAGGAACACGTTACCCAAATTGATCGTCAATAGAAACATGACATACATGACTGCAAGGAAAACAGGCACACCAAGCCAGCGATTCAGAACAAATTTATCAATGCGTTCACTAACCGCATGCCGGTGCTCCCGGGAAGACTTGGTTACAATGTCAGCGGCTTCGTGAGCAAAACCGTAACGCGCATCTACCATAACGATATCGAGATCCTCGGCAAGTTTCTGCACTAACTCGTCGGTAGCTTCACGGGTTCTTTGCAGAGCATCCAGACCTGCAAGATGTGCAGCCAATGGATCCTGCTCCAGTAAACGCATGCTCAGCCAGTGAGGATCTACCTTCTGAATTTTGGCAATTTCTGCGAACTGTGTAGCCAATCGATCAATAACATCCAATACCGGTTGCGGATAGCCTACCGCTGGAGCCTTAGCGATCTGAGGTTTTTTAATATTTGAATTTATTGCTGTTAGAAGAGCATCAATTCCAGCTTTTTTTGCAGCAATGATTGGAATAACCGGACAACCCAAGCGTGCTTCAAGCGCATCAATATCAATCGACACACCATCGTTGGCCGCCACATCCATCATGTTTAATGCGACGATCATTGGCCGCCGCATTTCAAGTAATTGTGTAGTCAGATAGAGGTTTCGTTCTAGATTTGCGGCATCGATTATGTTGATCAGTAGACCAGCTTCACGCGAGGTTACAAATTCCCAGGCAATTCTTTCATCCAGAGAGGTCCCGTCTTCAAACACATCCAGAGCATATATTCCAGGAAGGTCGACAAGTTCGTACTCTTGTCCCTCAAAACTGAAATAGCCGCTTTTCCGCTCTACGGTAACTCCAGGCCAGTTACCTACGCTTTGGCGTGAGCCGGTCAAAGCGTTGAACAAGCTGGTTTTACCGCAATTGGGATTACCAACAACAGCAATTGTTTGCTGCTTATGCATATTGCTCCTGACACTTAACAAGCTGCAAGACACTGGCTTCATTTTTTCGTAATGCCAATGTGTATCCACGTACTAAAATTTCAATTGGATCCCCAAGAGGGGCATATCTCAAGACTTTTACTTCGACCCCAGGAGTTAAACCCATGGCTAAAAGTTTCTTGCGATAAGAAGGCGCTGCACCAAGATAACCGCTAACACGAGCTTTCGCGCCAACAGTCATATCTTTGAGAGAAATATAGGTATCTGACATTTTAATTAAACCATTCATTAACCAGGGATCAACCGGTTAACTCGTATAATTTCCAAATCTAAATGAGAATGATTAGCATTATACCTGATTTTTGTGAATTGTCATTGATCAAGGTCAATTACATGCAAGCAAACGATCCGTTGCTTAGATGGCAAAAATTACCTAAATTTAAAAGTAGTTACCCTTTAGAAATTCCGTCTACCACTCTTTCAATTTCACCCCGGGTGATAGGCCCATAGAAAGTGCGCACACGCATCCCCTCTGGATTAACGATAAATGTAGTTGGCAATGCTCTTGGGATATCAAGTCCCTCAGGCATAGCGTAAACATCGAGTAGTAATACTGGATAAATAATTTCAATCTCAGCTAAAAATTCATCCAGGCTTGAACGCTCTATGTCTTCATAATCCAGCCCTAGTACAACTACATCATCACGCTGAGCGTGTATTTCAGCCAGTTCTGGAATTTCTTTACGGCAGGGAGCACACCAGGTTGCCCAATAGTTGACTACTACCCACTGCCCCCTATAATCCGACAGGCTAATAGCCTCACCTTTTAAATTCAGTAATGAAAAGTCCGCAG
>CAXMRK010000144.1:0-15765 GCA_964195815.1 uncultured Acidimicrobiia bacterium
TCGATTACATGTTGGTTAATCGTTATATGGGATTGTTTAGTAAATAATCACAGACTTTCTATAAGCATAAAAAAACCCGACATTGTCGGGTTTTTTTTTGTGCGCTTAGTGAACAATTTATCGTTTCATAAAATTGAAGAACTCATCGTTGGTTTTGGTGGCCTTCATTTTATCAAGCACAAATTCGATAGCCTGGATTTCATCCATTGGATGTAGCACTTTTCTGAGAATCCATACTTTCTGAATCAGCGCCTGATCAATCATCAGCTCTTCACGTCGAGTGCCGGATTTATTAATGTCGATGGCTGGGAAAACACGTTTTTCAGAGATCCGGCGACTAAGATGACACTCCATATTACCCGTGCCTTTGAATTCTTCGTAGATCACCTCGTCCATTCTTGAGCCGGTATCGACCAATGCTGTGGCGATAATGGTTAATGAACCACCTTCTACCATATTTCGAGCGGCACCAAAAAAACGTTTTGGACGTTGCAGTGCATTGGCATCAACACCACCGGTTAAAACTTTGCCGGAAGAGGGTGCGACAGTATTGTAAGCTCGTGCTAGACGGGTGATTGAATCCAGCAGAATAACCACATCATGCTTGTGTTCAACCAGACGCTTGGCGCGCTCAATAACCATTTCGGCTACTTGCACATGGCGGGTTGCAGGCTCATCAAAAGTAGATGATATAACCTCAGCATCTACTGAACGCATCATTTCTGTTACTTCTTCTGGACGCTCATCAATTAACAGGATAAACATTTTGCAGTCGGGATTATTTGCCCGGATGCTGGCTGCAATATTCTGCAACATCAGTGTTTTACCCGCTTTCGGCGGTGATACGATCAAACCACGTTGACCTTTGCCAATAGGTGACATCAAATCAATGATTCGGGAGGTAATGTCTTCAGTTGAACCGTTGCCGCGCTCAAGCGGTAATTGTTCTCGTGGAAATTCAGGTGTGAGATTTTCAAACAGGATTTTATGTTTTGCTTTGTCCGGTGTTTCGAAATTTAGTTTCTCTACCTTTAACAATGCGAAATAGCGTTCGCTGTCTTTTGGTGGCCTGATTTTCCCTTCCAGCATATCGCCGGTACGCAATGAAAAGCGCCTGATCTGGCTCGGAGATACATAGATATCATCAGGGCCTGCTAAATAAGAGCTTGATGGTCCGCGTAGAAAGCCAAAGCCATCCTGTAGGATTTCCAGGACTCCGTCCCCATAGATATCGTCACCCTTACGAGCGAGTTTTTTAAGGATCTGAAAAATAACGTCCTGTTTACGTGAACGACTTGCACCGTCAACGCCAATTTCATTAGCGATTTCGATGAGTTCAGAGATGGATTTTTGCTTAAGGTCGGATAGATTCATGAAGGTTTATATTTTGATGTGTATTAGTTTGTGGTTGGGCTGACTGATGAAAATCAGGCATAGATGAAATCGTTTATTAATTAATATTCTTATTGAATTTGGTTGAATGGTTCAGGCTTTAACCCGCAGGCGTATTTGTTTTTTTTGAATAGGCCTTGAATTTTTACTTCAGTTTCGAAACTGTTTGGCGGGTCCGCCAGAAGATAACGCAATTTAACACGATAATAGAGCTTAGTCCAGAAAAACTCTGTAATAAACCCTCTGCATAGAGCAGAGGGTTGTTATGTATATGGTGCTGCTTATACTGCTGTTTCGATAAACTCTTTCAATTGACCTTTAGTGGCAGCGCCTACACGGGTGCTATGGACTTCGCCATCTTTGAAAATCATCAAAGTCGGAATGCCGCGGATGCCGTATTTCTGGGCAATGGCTGCATTAGTATCAACGTCAACTTTGGTAATAGTGATTTTGTCACCAAACTCCTCGGCTAATTCATCGAGTACAGGGGCAATCATTTTGCAGGGCCCACACCACTCTGCCCAATAATCGACCAGCACAGGGCCGTCTGCTCCTAGTACTTCTGAATCAAAATCGTTTTCATTAATGTGCTTGATATTTTCGCTCACAGACTTCTCCTGCTGTATCATTGGCTGATGGCATAATAGTAGTGCCAAATTGTTAGTGCCGGGTCATTGTTCCCGGATTGTTAGTAAGTCAGACCCGCAGTATAGATAATATCTTTCCGTAGGCAAGAATTTCTACCCACTAATATCGTGGTCAGCGAAGTGAAAATCAAGTGTTTTATAAAAACTTCGCTGTCTCTATTGCATTATGGTACTGCTGGTTAATTAATGTTTAATCAGATCATGGCTTCCATAAGCTAATTTAATCTCGCTGCACAGGGCATCGAGGTTGGTCCTGAAAATGAGAAATATATGAGTAGTAACACCTTATCCGATGTGCGTTTTGACAAGCTTGATTTACAGCCTGAACTATTGGCTGGAGTGAAAGAAGCAGGCTTCGAATTTTGCACACCCATTCAGGCTGGAACTTTGCCGATAGCGCTTTCTGGTAAAGATGTAGCTGGTCAGGCACAGACTGGAACCGGAAAAACAGCCGCTTTTTTACTGGCAACTTTTCATCGTTTACTGGATGCTGATCCAGCGGCAGGGATGGCAAATAAACCGAGCCATATTCGCGCTTTGATTATTGCACCTACGCGCGAATTAGCATTACAAATTCACCATGATGCAGAAATCCTTGGTAAACATACCGGTTTATCATTTGGACTCGCATACGGTGGTGTTGACTATGATAAACAACGTACTGCATTACAGACTGGAGTCGATGTTCTGATCGGTACACCGGGTCGGGTGATTGATTTTGCTAAACAAAAAATATTTTCCATGGATGCGGTTCAGGTGATGGTGCTGGATGAGGCCGATCGTATGTTTGATTTAGGTTTTATTGATGATATTCGTTTTATTTTGAGACGTTTGCCAAAACCAGACCGTCGCCAAAGTTTGATGTTCTCAGCCACACTGGGATTTAAGGTCACAGAATTGGCTTATGAACACATGAATGATCCGGAAATGATAGTTGTCGAAGGCGAAAGAATTACTGCAGACAATGTTGTGCAATCTGTAATTTATCCGGCCAACTCAGAAAAGTTACAGTTGCTGGTGCAATTATTAAGAGAAATGGAAGACGATTCTCATGTGATGGTCTTTAGCAATACCCGATCAGGCGCTGATTTAGTCAACAGAACCCTGGGGGCCAATGGTTTTAGTACAGGTGTTATTTCCGGTAGAGTACAGCAAAGACAACGCCAGAGCTTGCTGCGTCGTTTTCATGATGCGGAACTTAAAATTCTAGTGGCAACCGATGTAGCAGCTCGTGGCCTGCATATTCCCGATGTTACCCATGTCGTTAATTTCGATCTACCACAAGTAGCATCAGATTATGTACATCGGGTTGGGCGCACAGCCCGTTTGGGGGCAAAAGGCGATGCTATTAGTTTTGCTTGTGAGAATACCGCAATTTATTTGCCGGAAATAGAAAAGCTAATAGGCTATCGGATTCCAATGAATCAGATTGACACCTCTGATTTGCCCAGGGTGACCATACCACCAGCTCCACCGCGCAAACCCCGTGCACATGGGAAGCCGGGTAATAGGCGTCATCAGGGCGGTTCCAGACGGCGTTAATTTTGCGCGTTGTTAGCGTATAATCCAGAATAATGCTGAGAAATAATTTACACACCATATATCGCCCGCTCAACATATTGTTGGTCATGCTGATTGCCTGGCTATTAATCCGCTTGCTCTGGATTAATATGATTGCTGACGAGCAAATTCTGCAACCAGCTGTTATCGCACAATCCTCAACAGCGGTACAACGACAACCAAGACCACCGCTTGCCAGCAGCCATCTATTCGGAGTATATGAAGAAAAGCAACTGGTTAGCCATTACCTCGATGCACCAGAAACCAGTTTAAACCTGGTGCTGAGGGGCATAGTTTCAGGCGAGTCTGATCAAGATGGTTTTGCTATCATCAGGAATAGTCAGGGTCGCGAAGCAGTTTATCGGGTTGGACGAAAATTACCTGGTGGTGGTGAAGTTCGCGGTGTCTTTGCAGATCGTGTTGTTTTGTTGCGTAACGGCAAATATGAAACCTTGAGATTACGTCTCGATGAGCAATTGTCCCAAGCTGGTGAGGCCTCTTTTGCAATTGAGTCTCCTCCAACTACGGCAAGCAATCAAACTACAACTTTAAAGACCCCTTTAGGCGCAGGTTCGGTGCCTTCTGCTCGCAGCAGTTTTGCGCTTAATGTCGCTGCCATGGCAAGTAGTTATGGTTTGGTAAAAATGCCTTCAGGTGGTTACCGAATATCTCTTGGACGCAATGCCCGGCAGTTGGTGGATCTGGGGCTGCGTAACGGCGATATCATCATCAGTGCAAATGGGGTTAAACTTGATGATGAAAAAGCAGTAGAGGGATTAATCAGTAAAGTGATGCAAGGTGAAGGTTTGAGTCTTGAGGTAATGAGGCACGGACAAAAGCAGGTATTACAGGCTGATCTGAACTCCCTTAGTAACAGCGAACCCTGATGAGGCTTTCTTTAAAGCTATATTGAAAACAAATACTTAAAAACCTAAGCAGATAAACATGACAAATTTTCGTCTGAAACACATTTCCCTGAGTCTAGTCCTCACTCTTAGTCTTTACAGCGTTACTGCGCTGGGTCAGGAACATACCCTGAACCTCCAGGATGCCGAGATCCAGACACTCGTAGCCACGGTGTCTGAAATTACCGGTCGTACGTTCATCATGGACCCAGCCGTTAGCGGCAAAGTGACGGTCATTTCAAATGCACCCATGGATGAAAAAAGTATCTATGCAACCTTTTTATCGGTGCTTGAGGTTCATGGCCTTGCAGCAGTCGATAACGGTAATGTTATAAAGATAGTTCCCAGTTTGAAAGCAATGCAAAAAGGCGGGCATCAGAGCCAATCGTTTGCCGACGAAATAGCAACACGGGTTATTCCGGTAAAACACATTCAGCCCTCAGAGTTGTTATCTCTATTGCGCCCATTATTACCACCGAATGCGCAATTGGTTGCTAATAATGATGCCAGGTTATTGCTGGTATCTGATCGTAGCGCTAATGTTGATCGGGTACAAAAACTCATTGACAGAATTGATCGGTCTGCTGATGAAGAAGTAGAAGTGATGGTATTGGAGCATGCCTCGGCAGTGAAATTAGCTGCAACACTGGATAAAATCTATGCCGATTCAGACCCCGTCATTGCAGATCCGCGTACTAATACACTAATCATAACTGGTGATAAAGCAGCACGTCTTAAAATGCGTGCATTGGTGAGCCATCTGGATACACCCCTTGAGGATGGTGGTAGTTCTAATGTGATTTATCTGCAGTATGCCAACGCAGCTAATTTGGTTCCTATATTGGAGCAGACGGTCAGTACCGGTTCAGGTGAAGCTGAAACAAAATCTGCCAATATTCAGGCTCATGAAGGCACCAATTCTTTAATAATCACTGGTTCGCCAGCTGTTGTGCGGGCTTTAATGCCGGTCATTCGTCAGTTGGATATTCGCCGGCGTCAGGTTCAGGTCGAGGCTATTATTGCCGAAGTTTCGGAAAGCCTGGTTAAAGAGCTCGGCGTGCAATGGCAGAGTATGCAGAATTTGGGTAGCGGTGAAGGTGTTTTTGGTGGCACTAATTTTGGTACTGGTGGCGACAATATTTTGGGCTTGGAAGTGGCGTTTCACCGCCTAATGGTCTAAATCTGGGTTATGTTTCCGGAACTATCAATATTTTGGGTGAAGAACTCTTAGGTATTGGTGCCTTATTATCTGCATTGAGTAGTGACTCAGATACCAATGTTTTATCTACGCCCTCAATTGTTAGTATGGATAATGCAGAGGCTGAAATTTATGTTGGTCAGGAAGTTCCTTTTGTAACGGGTCAATATTCTAATACCGGAGCCTCAGACCAGAATGGGGTAGTCAATCCTTTCCAGACCATTCAACGCACTGAAGTGGGTATTCGCTTAACAGTAACCCCGCACATTAACGAAGGTGATGCGGTGATTCTGGATCTGGCCCAGGAAGTTTCAGCTATATCCTCGGTTGTCGGTGCGGTAGATTTAGTTACCAACAAACGTACTCTAACAACTAAAGTGCTGGTGCCAGATAATTCCATTTTAGTGCTTGGTGGGTTGATTACCGATGAACTCCGTGAGGCTGTTGATGCGGTTCCAGGCTTGAGCAAAATCCCAATCTTAGGTGAGCTGTTTAAAAGCCGCTCAACCAATACAGTAAAGCGTAATTTAATGATCTTTATCCGCCCGCGAATTCTTTCCGATAATACAGGGCACCAGGTTTCCAGTGAAAAATATAACTACTTAAGAGCCCGGCAAATTGAGGCGCGTCAAAATTCCGATGGTTTAACCCCAGAAGAACAAATGCCATTGTTACCGGAGCTTAGTGATTACCTGCAGGCACCGATGCCTGAATATAACGGTGAAGGCGGGTAATAGCATTGACAACGCTGGTATTACCACCTTATCTCTTTGCCCGACAGCAGGGTGCAACCCTACTAAGTGAGGCTGAAGACGGTAGTGCAATTGTTGCTGTGAGGCAGCCTGGTAAAGCCGCAGCCATTACTGAGCTACGACGCTTTCTTGGGTGCCCAATTGAGCTCAAATTTTTCCCTGAAGATGAATACAATCAATTGTTGGAAAACATTTATCAACAAGGTGATGCCAGTGCTGTAGCCGCTGATGTAGGTGATAATCTGGATCTGGATCAGCTATTAGATGAGTTACCTAAGGTCGAAGATTTACTGGAAAGCCAGGATGATGCCCCCATCATTCGACTGATAAATGCATTGTTGACCCAGGCGGTTAAAGAAGGCGCCTCGGATATTCATATAGAACCCTTTGAAAATCGTCTATCAATTCGTTTACGAGTTGACGGTATGCTGAATGAAGTGATGACTCCGCCGCGGCAGATTGCACCATTGTTGGTTTCGCGAATCAAGGTTATGTCACGTCTGGATATTTCTGAAAAACGATTGCCACAGGATGGTCGGATTTCATTGAAAGTGGCAGGTCGTCCGGTGGATATAAGGGTGTCTACGCTACCTTCCGGACATGGTGAGCGGGTTGTACTACGATTACTGGATAAACAGGCAGGGCGTCTTGATTTGGCCCAGTTGGGGATGAATCAGCAACATATGGAAGCGGTTGATTCCATGATCCATCGTGCCCATGGCATTTTGCTGGTTACCGGTCCAACCGGCAGCGGTAAAACAACCAGTTTATATGCTGCTCTAGCACGTTTAAACGATCAAAGCCGTAACATCATGACGGTTGAAGATCCGATTGAATATTACATTGATGGTATTGGTCAGACACAGGTCAATAGCAAGGTAGAAATGAGTTTTGCCCGTGGTTTACGAGCCATATTGCGGCAGGACCCTGACGTGGTTATGGTTGGGGAAATTCGTGATCTTGAGACGGCGCAAATTGCTGTACAGGCAAGCTTGACTGGGCATTTAGTGTTGTCGACTCTACATACAAACAGTGCCATTGGCTCGATGACCCGTTTGCACGATATGGGTGTTGAACCCTTTTTGCTTTCATCCTCATTGCTGGGGGTTATTTCGCAGCGACTGGTGCGCAAATTGAATCCGGAGTTTGCATTACAGCGCTTGGCTGTCGAAGCTGATTTCGACTTACTTAACTTACCGTTTGTTGAAAATAGCCAGATTTGGCAGCCACAACATGATTTGCTCAGGGGGCAGCATGCCTATCAGGGACGTACTGGTATTTATGAGGTCGTTGGAGTAGATGATAGCTTAAGAGAACTGATTCATACGCAGGCATCTGAAGTCGAAATGGTTAATCATGTACGTGCCCGGTGGCCATCTATTGTTGTTGATGGCTGGTCTAAAGTTCAGGCTGGAATCACTAGTCTGGATGAGCTCGTGAGAGTAACCCGGGTTAGCTGATGTCCGCGTATTCCTGGCAAGCATTGGATCAGCAGGGCAAGACCCAAAAAGGTGTTGCCCAGGCGGATTCTCCTCGGCAAATTCGTCAACAATTACGTGACCAGGGGCTTACCCCACTAGATGTAACCGCGGTAGTAGAAGAAAACAGAAGATCATCCAGTCGCCGTCTGTCTTTGTCGAGTAATGAATTAGTACTTATATTGCGGCAATTGGCCACGCTATCGCGTGCCTCCTTACCGATTGATGAAGCCCTGGCTACCGTTGCTGAGCAAAGTGAAAAACCGGCATCTCGGGAATTACTGGCAGCAATTCGCGCATCTGTGCTGGAAGGTCGTTCACTGGCTTCCTCGCTGGCAGACTACCCACGACAATTCCCTAACTGGTTGGTTTCATCTGTTGATGCCGGCGAACGTTCCGGGCAACTGGATGCAGTACTCGAACGTTTGGCTGATCATTCTGAACAGCGACTTTCAATCACAAGACGATTGGGTATGACCTTGATTTACCCAGCAGTAGTAACAATAGTTGCACTGGTTGTTGTGGTCGCAATGATGATTTTTGTAGTCCCACGGGTGACTGCAGTATTTGCCCAGGGCGGCAGTGAGCTACCATTACTTACCCGCGCCTTAATGAGTACCAGCAGCTTTATTAACAGCTATGGTATATACGTTTTGATAGCACTGGCAGTATTCATAACCCTGATCTTTCAGGCCTGGAAGAATCCATCTGCTCGACAAAAGATCCAGGGGTTTTTTCTGCGACTGCCATTGATGGGGCGCCTGATCAGATCGGTGAATACTTCTCGCTTCACGCGCACCCTAAGCTTATTGGTTTCAAGTGCCGTACCCTTAGCTGAGGCTTTGCCGGTTGCGGTCAGGTCGATGCCTAATGATGCATTGCGGCAACAACTTACCGGTGTCACTCGACGAGTTATTGAGGGCAGCCCTTTAGGGAGAGCGATGCGAGATAGTGAAGCATTTCCACCATTAGTTCTGCGACTTGTAGAGGTTGGTGAAAGCTCAGGAGAACTTGATATTATGCTGGCCCGTGCGGCCGACACTCAAGAAGAAAATCTCACTGCCTTGTCTGAAACCTTAGTGGGTTTGTTACAGCCTGCGTTAATTCTCCTTGTCGGTGGTTTTGTACTGATGATTGTATTGGCAGTTATGCTACCGATACTCAGTTTTAACCAACTGGTTGCCTGATGATTCGTTTTGAGCGAGTTAGTAAACGCTATCCTGGCAGTGTGCTGGCATTAAGTGATGTCAATTTTCATCTTGCCACCGGTGAAATGGCTTTTTTGACTGGACATTCCGGGGCAGGGAAAAGCACATTACTGCGCCTGATTGGCTTATTAGATCGACCAACAGGCGGGCAAGTATTTCTGGATGGCAGAAATTTGGCTCGAGTATCGAGACGTAAGCTGCCGGTATTACGCCGCAAAGTTGGGATTATTTTTCAAGACCATAAGCTTTTGAGTGATAAGAGTGTCTTCGATAATGTCGCATTACCGTTAATTATTGCCGGTGTGCGTTATCAGGAAATTCAAAAGAGAGTGAGTGCAGCCCTTGATCAGGTTGATCTGTTGCGCAAGGTTCGAAGTATGCCACTGGCACTATCTAGCGGTGAACAACAACGAGTAGGTATTGCCAGAGCTATCATCAGTAAGCCACCAGTATTATTGGCGGATGAACCCACCGGCAATCTTGACCCCGATCTCTCTGCGGATTTAATGACCTTATTTTGTCGGCTGAATGAGCTTGGCACCACCGTATTGATTGCTAGTCATGATATCGCGCTTATCGAGCAACTTGGTCGCCGTGTTCTTATTTTAGAACAGGGCAGTATCAAAAGCGACGCTTAAGTATGGTGAATATCAGAAGACATCAACACCGCAGTAAACCCACTTTGTTGAGCAGGCTGAGCCAGGGCTTCCGCGCCTGGTCCAGACGGCATGTTTATAGTTTCTTTTCCAGTTTGGGCACGCTGGTACGTAGCCCCCTGGGTACACTTATGACAGTTGCCGTATTGGGTATTGCGCTGGCTCTACCTTTGGGCTTGTGGGTGGGTTTAAATAATATTCAGCAAGTCAATCCGGCCACCGACAGCTTATCTACTATCAGCCTGTTTTTAACAGCCGGAGCAACTCAAGATGAAGCGGAAAAAGTGGCTAGCGAAATTCAAGCATGGCCTCAGGTTGAGAGCGTTATAAGCCTGTCACCAGCTGATGCATTGACTGATTTTCGTGAAAATTCTGGATTTGCAGCTGCCGTGGATGCGCTCACTGAAAACCCATTGCCATGGGTGCTGGAAGTTCAATTGCTGGATACCAATGAAGTCAATGATGATACTGGGGAGCTTTTGATAAGGCAGCAAATTGAGGCATTACTAGAGCGTCTTCAGGCGATGCCGACTATAGATTTAGCACAATATGACATGAAGTGGCTAGAACGCTTGCAGGCGCTTATGGGCTTAGGAGCAACCATCGGTCGATTATTGGGGGCTTTATTCGGTTTTGCAGTTATTTTTGTTGTTGGCAATACAATCCGTCTAGATATTCAAAATCGTCGAGAAGAAATAGAAGTTATGTCACTGGTTGGGGCTACTGAAGCCTTTATCCGTCGGCCGTTTTTATATACCGGTTTCTGGTATGGCTTGCTGGGCGGAATTGTAGCTATGTCTCTGGTCTCTATCTCACTGCTCTTAATTAACTTACCGTTGCAACGTCTGCTATTGAGTTATCAGAGCCAGTTTGAGCTTCTAACCCCAGGTTTTATTGGTGGTTTGGTGGTTCTGGCCGGGGGTGGTTTGTTGGGTTTATTGGGTGCTGCCCTTGCAGTGAGGCGACACCTGCAGAATCTCAATCCTGTCTAGATAAAGCTGTTTCCATCTGCACCGACGCTATTGCCCATCAGGGAACTTTATAAGCCATTTTGTATCTAACTTCTTGATGAGGGAATTTCAGAGCTTAAAGGGCGATCAGTCGCTTTACCGTGCATCTTCCCATAACTTTTAATTGATTAGTTTTCCTTGGCTAAAGCGCTTTCTCATGCTAACATTCCAAGGTTCTGTCCGGAGGCTTAATGAGCAACGAACTGATGATAAATTCTTTACCTGTATTATCTGGTGTAGGCACCTTAGAAGCCTATATCCAGCAAGTTAATAAAATTCCTGTTCTTACTGTCGAAGAAGAACAGGCACTCGCGCGTGCCTATTTAGAAACTGAAGATCTGGATGCGGCCCGTCGTATGGTTATGGCGCATCTGCGTTTTGTGGTTCACGTTGCCCGTGGCTATAATGGTTACGGATTGCAATTAGCAGATCTGATTCAGGAAGGTAACATTGGATTGATGAAAGCAGTAAAACGCTTTGACCCTGATCGGGGAGTGCGTTTAGTGTCATTTGCTGTACATTGGATACGTGCAGAAATGCATGAGTTTATCCTCCGCAACTGGCGCATTGTTAAAGTTGCCACAACCAAGGCTCAACGGAAACTCTTTTTCAATTTGCGTCGCTCCAAAAAACGTTTGGGCTGGTTAAATTACAAAGAAGTTGAAACCGTTGCAGAAAATCTCGGTGTTAAGCCAGAGGTTGTTGTTGAAATGGAATCCCGACTTAGTGGTCTGGATATTGGTTTTGACCTGCCGCCAGGTGCTGATGAGGATACTGCCTGGACTGCACCAGCAGCGTTTTTGGAAAATAAAAGCGCCAGTCCTGAGGACATAGCAGCTTCCGATAATTTGGAAGAACACAATAATAGCCTGCTCTACAGTGGCTTGAGTGAACTAGATGAGCGTAGCCAGGATATCATCCGTCGCCGTTGGTTGAACGATGCGAAAGAAACATTACAAGTATTAGCAGGCGACTATGGTGTTAGTGCAGAGCGCATCCGTCAATTGGAAGCAAATGCACTGAAGAAAATGCGTGCCAGTATCGCCGCATAATTCGTAGCATTATCAGTATCAAAAACCCGGCAATAGCCGGGTTTTTTATTATTAGCCAAAGTCAGCAGGGTCATCGCTTTCACCGCCTCCGACAGTGATTTGAGCTTCACCATCAGCCGTCCGGAAAATAGTGATGGGATGACCATTGGGGTTGAGAATCCTACCAGAAGCGCCACCTTCAATAAAGAAATTAACAGGTCTTTGCATAATGCCAACACACTCAAAATCCTATAAAATTAGATATCGTTGATACACTTTACCCTTCTGGAAAACCAACCTGAGTTGCTAAGCTATGTCGTTATTGTTACCTAAGTCTGTTTGTCTCATTTTATTACTTGTTTTATTCCCTTTGTTTTCCCAGGCTACTGAAGTAGCAACAGCCATAGACCAGCTTATACTGACCTATGGTGGTGAAGATAAGCTGCGAAGAACTCACAGCATGACCCAAAAATGGGATCTCCTGGCTTTAATGGGCAATCGGCAGGGCACTGATAGCAGAAGCATCAGGATGCCTGAGCAACTCCGGGTGGATCTAAAATATCCTAAGAAAACCGAGACACGCATAATCAATGGGGATATTGCCCATGTGATTTATGATCTGGACTCAAGCAGTACAGTCTCTAGACCACAAAGAGACGCAATGCGTCTCCAGTTAATGCGTCTTTACTCACCATTGGTACTACGCAATAAGATCAATGCTATCAGTCTGACTGAGAAGGGTGAGATGCTGGTGTTAACGCTCCTGGAAAATGATCTGCAAGTAGACTATTTGATCAATAAGAAAAATTGGCATATTGAGAAAGTTGTAGGCAAATTGAAAATGGGGCCAACTGAAATGTTGTTTCTAACAGAATATTCTGATTTCGCTATGACTGAAGATGGTGTGCTAATGCACCACAAAGAGAATAAATATGCTGGTGGGGTTAATACTGCGGTGCTGACATTACAAGAAGTTGTATTCGATGCCGCTTTAAGTGATGAGGTATTCAAGCCTTAAACTCAGAAATCAGGTTGCCATATCGGAAGCCTGTCATGCATCCAGATAGAGCAACCTTAATTTGACTGATTTTGTTCTATATCAGTTGGCTTGTTGTGCGGTTTTTTCAGCAATCATCGCTAGAAATTTATCAGCTTCTGCAACCAGGGTGCCAGTGGCCTCAATTTCTTTCACTTTATGCAGTGGGGCAATGGCTTCCGTGTATCTGCCTGCAGACATCAATACAAAACCTTTACTTAACCAGGCATGTGAATAGGCTGGATTTATCGTTGTAGCTTTATCTAAGGCCTCTAATGCAGGCCCCAGATTACCTAAGTAGAATGAAGACAATCCGCGATCGTTATAACAATCTGCGCACATTGGATTGAGGGCAATAGCCTGGTCGTAAGTCTGAATAGCCTTCAGATATTGACGAGCCTCAAAATATTGGTCAGCCAGAGTACTTAAACCGGCAAAATCTGTCGGAGTTTCAAATTGTTTTGCTGTTTGTAAATCAATCGGATTAAAAGTTTGAGCCTGATTGCTATTTGCTATCGGTTTTACATCAGCTGTGGTTTTTTGCGTATCTTTATCGCAGGCAACCAAGCTCAATGTAAGTAGTAAGGCACAAAATTTATGTAGCTTAATCATGTCGTTTATTTCCGCTTTTGTGGGTTTGCAAGATATACAGAGTATAGCTTATTAGGGCGCAATCCAGAGGCTTGCCGGAGAAAATATTTTGTACAATACCATTGTATTTGGTTGCTTAATTGAGAACAAATTTATTAAATGGCATTTCCAGATTAAGAAATGCGAATACTTATTATTACCCGTGTTTGCTGTATGGTAGGGATTTGAAATTTAACGGACAGCTTTTATGCAGAGCTCAAAATCTCAAGACATTACACTCAAACGAGTCATTGGAAAACTTGGCTACAGTGCGGTAAATATCAACAGTGTAATTGGTGCGGGAATTTTCGGATTACCAGCAGTAGTTGCAGCGAGGGCGGGTTATTTCAGCCCCTGGGCATTCTTTTTAGGTGGCTTGCTGATATTTACGATTGTGCTGTGTTTTGCACGCGCTGCCAGTATGTTCCGTTCTACCGGTGGTGCAATTGAATATGCCAGTCATGCCTTTGGGCCATTTGTCGGCTTTCAGACGGGTTGGCTCGGATATTTAAGTCGGGTGGCAGCGATGGGTGCGAACACGAACCTGTTAGTGACCTATGCAAGCTGGTTTTGGACGCCATTAGATACAGACCCTTATCGTGCTATTGCACTTACTGTACTCATTTTATCTTTGACCTGGCTTAATGTAGCCGGGGTTAAGAATGGGGTTGGAGTCACCTATATTTTCACTGTGCTTAAGCTACTTCCACTGTCACTCTTGATCTTGTTTGGCTTAGGTCATGTTGATGCGGGTGTGTTGATGGGTAATGTTGTTCCTCAGATGGATGGTCTTGGTGAAACGATTTTGATACTGCTTTATGCCTATGTCGGTTTTGAGGGCACAGTGGTCAATGCGGGTGAAGGTAAGAATCCACGTAGAGATTTACCCAGTGCATTGATTAGTACAGTTTTAATTATCGGATTATTCTACTTCTTGATTCAGCTGGTATCGGTTTTTACGCTCCCAGAACTGGCAACTAGTGAAACGGCATTGGCAGATGTGGCTAATGTGCTGTTTGGCCCTGTTGGTGCTACTGTGTTAATTCTTGGTGCGTTATTTTCAATCAGTGGTAATCTCTCAGCCTCGCTGCTATCTGCACCGAGAATGACATTTGCACTGGCAAGAGACGGCAGTTTGCCCGCCTGGTTTGCCCATATTCATCCCCAAAATAAAACTCCAGATCGGTCCATCTGGTTTTACGGCTTTATGAGTTTGGCAATGGCGCTAAGTGGTAGTTTCATTTGGCTTGCAGTTATGAGTACTCTAGTGAGATTGCTAAGTTATATGGTTTGTATTGCAGCGTTGCCAAGATTAAATAAGACCATCCCGCCCGTTGAAGGTCAGTTTGTAATCCCGGGTGGGTTGATGATCCCGGCATTGGCTTTCGGGCTTTGCCTCTGGCTGATTACCAAGGCATCAGCTGATGCCTGGTTGGTGCTGTTAGGTTTTTTTGCAGTGGGTTCTGTTTTGTACTGGTTTTCAACCCGTAAGTCAGAGTGAGGTTTATCCGAACATTTGAAATATAAATAAGCACTGATTACTCGGTGGTGTTGAAATTTATCATCATTAAATCCGGATGTATGAACTCATAATTCAACATGTGTTTCAGTTTTGAGCTGTTAATAGTTTTTGCTACAGAAATATCATTCAGATCAAAGTTTGGTGGCGCCAGGCCCAGGCGTTCAGTAGCCTGAGTGTAGAATGTTCTTTTAGTTGGATGGGTATCCGCACAAGCATTAAACGCTTCACCCCAGACACTTTGTGTTATCACTTCGGCAATAATATTGATGCAATCATCACGATGTATAAGGTTCACTGGTGCATTTTGTCCACCAACTACACGTCCACTTCTAAAGAACCTGCCAGGATTACGACTATAGCCAATTAATCCGCCAAATCGGATGATGGTGGTTTTAAATGCGGTGGATTTTGAGAACAGTTCTTCAATGGAAAGTAAGGCGCTTGTTGTTTCAAGCTCCCCATTTTCTTCGGTGATGACCCTATCAACATTTTTATACACCGATGTAGCACTTACAAAAATCACTTTCTGAACATTTGAGTCTTCAATTTTATGCACCAGCTGTTCAAAGCAGAGGATATCTTTTGAAGGGATATTGATTATCAGAATATCGGTATCAAGGAACTCTTCAATATTGTCAGGCAGCTGGGTAATATCCACCAGAAAAGGATCAATATTCAGCTTTGACAAAATATCCATGCGCTCAGGCGAAGTTGTGGACGCTTTAAGCTGGTAGCCAGCT
>CAXMRK010000145.1:0-6868 GCA_964195815.1 uncultured Acidimicrobiia bacterium
TCAAAATGAACTGGTTGCCCAGCGAACTCACTCAGTCTGGTCTCGATTTGTGTCTGATATTTATCAGTGTAAGGTAACAGTAATTCTGCCAGACCCCCCAACACAGCAAGCAGCACCAGGATTATGGTGGTTGCGGTCCAGAATAGCGTCAGGCCACGCCGATATATGCGGTAAAGCGGATTCACTAAAGTGCCTCAGCTTTAAAGCAGAACCACATCGTACATTTCCTGACCATATTGGTCTTCACGCTGGAAATGTATGCTTTTATCCAGCATTTCCTCTAAATCAGCTACTGTGGTCGATTGCTCATCCAAGATCACATCAACTACAGAACTTGAAGCCATTACCATAATTTTCTTGGCCGCAAACTGTCTGCCTGAACGCATAATTTCACGAATAATTTCTAAACTGACAGTTTCAGCAGATTTGATCACTCCGCGTCCCGCACAGGTAGGACAAGGAACACACAGTCGGTGCTCCAGGCTTTCGATAGTACGCTTTCGCGTCATCTCTACTAAGCCGAGCGGGGTGATATCAGAGACTGTAAATTTCGCAGTATCCCTAGCCAAAGCACGTTTGAGTGTCGCCAGAACCATCTCACGGTGCTGTTCTGTGACCATATCAATAAAATCAACAATGATGATCCCACCTAGATTACGTAGCCGCAATTGCCTGGCAGTAGCTTCGCTAGCCTCAAGGTTTGTTTTATAGATAGTCTCTTCAAGATTACGGTGACCTGTATATGAACCTGTATTTACATCGATGGTTGTCATTGCTTCAGTCTGGTCAATCACCAGATAGCCGCCTGACTTCAGTGATACCGTGCTTAACAGTGCTCGTTCAATTTCATCTTCAACACCGTAAAGATCAAAGATAGGCCTTTCATTGGAATAGAACTCGACCCGGTCCAACCAATCTGGAATAAAACGATGGGTAAACTGACGAACCTGGTTAGTTATTGTGAGGTCATCAATTCTGACTTTTTCGACTTCAACGTGCATTAAATCACGCATCGCCCTCACCGGTAATGACAGGTCATCATATACACAAGTACCCATCGAAGCATGGCTTATACGTTCTTGTATGTCATGCCATAGTCGTCCTAAAAACACTTTATCTGTAGCTAAGGCGTGCGCTTCAACACCATCAGCATTGGTGCGCACAATATAGCCATGCTCATGATCACTACTACAAAGGCCTTCCATCATCGCCCGTAATCTCTCGCGTTCTTCCTCTTCATCAATACGCACAGAGACACCGATTGACATGATTCCAGGTAAAAACACTAAATAACGAGAGGGTATTGACAGGTTTGTAGTCAGCCGTGCGCCTTTGGTTCCCAAAGGATCTTTAATCACCTGGACGATGACTTCTTCGCCCTCACGCACCAGGTCTGTAATACTCGGTTCAGATACTTCTTCAGCACCTTCATCAGCCTCTATAATCTCAGGACTCTTATGAATGATATCCGAGACATGCAGAAATGCAGTCCGTGCCAAACCAACATTAATAAAAGCTGCCTGCATCCCAGGCAGCACCCGAGAGACCTTACCCTTATAGATATTGCCAAGATAACTATTCTGAGAACTGCGCTCCAGATAAACCTCCTGCAGCAGGCCGTTCTCAACTAAAGCAACTCTGGTTTCACTGGGTGTAACATTGATTAGAATTTCATCACTCATAATAATTATAGTTTCCCGGTGATACTATTGATTTCTTCATTGAAAAGTGACCCTATAGATTAACAAAACAAGCGTTAAATCTCTGTTTATTGGCTATGATTAAATGCTTCATACCAAAGAACGCCTGCCCTTTGCAACAAACTAGCAGTTTCATACAGGGGTAAACCCATAACCCCGGAATAACTACCCTCAAGAGACTCTATAAAAGCTGCTGGCCAGCCTTGAATTGCATATGCTCCAGCTTTGTCCATTGCATCGCCAGAAGCAACATAACTACAAATAAAAGCGTCCGGCATATGTGCGAAACAAACGCGGCTGAGATTCAATGCCTGTAGGTAACTCCCATCCGGGAGCGCCAAAGCAACCGCAGTGGCAACTTGATGACTGCGACCTGAAAGCATGCGCAACATGGATTTTGCTATCTCTGGGGAATCTGGTTTGCCCAAAATCAGGTCATCGACAACTACACAGGTGTCCGCTCCAAGAACAGGTAATTTACTATCGCTTAAGTTGAAACCCGCCTTGGCTTTTTCAAGTGCAATCCGTTGAACATAACTGCGCCAGCCTTCAGACTCTTGTTGTGTTTCATCAAGGTCCAAAGTTAAAACCAGAGGATCCAGCCCCAACTGTAGCAATAGTTCATGTCGGCGCGGTGAAGCTGAAGCCAGAATAAGTTTCGCATCACTCATATCAGCATCATTCACGATGGTATGGGTGATTATTGGTAATTGTCCAGGCACGGTATAACTGTTCCGCAAGCATGACCCTAACCAAAGGGTGTGGCATGGTCAGTAGACCAAGTGACCATCGCTGAGGGCAAACCTGGAGACAATCTGTACTCAGTCCATCCGGACCACCAATTAAAAACCCAATATCCTGACCCTGCATTTGCCAACCTTCCAATTGCTCAGCCAGCTTACGAGTCGTCCACTGTTTGCCCTTTTCATCTAACGCAATTCGAAAACAGCCTTCAGTTGCTTTCAACAATGAATCTGTTTCCTTCTGCTGCAGACGTTCAAGAGTTTGCCCGGACTGTCTTGAGGGCATTGGTAACGCCTTGATTTCAAAGTCCAGGTGCCGAGGAAAACGTTTCTGATATTCAATGACACCCTGTTCAACCCAGAGTGGCATTTTTTGACCAATAGCGGCCACCAATAATCGCATCAGAGCTTAGTGCTTCTGCAACGAGATAATTACGGATACAGTTGGCTTGTCAGTGTTCATGGCAAGGCGCACCTGGCAGGTAATGGCCATAGTCCTTGCCAACAGGTGCAACGATGTCCATGGGCACTGACAAGCCAACCCGCTGGGCGTACCTGTGGGTTTCCGCCGCTGCGTCGCCTCAGGGCGCCTACTATTGGTGCAGCGCTTGTAAAGTAGCCATTCACTGCACACTGCGCCTTGCTGCAGAACCCCACAGGTGCGCTGAATCCGCAATTATCTCGTTGCAGGAACACTAGCTTTGTTCCCGATGTGCTTCACTGGCAGACCAAAGTTTTTCGAGATTATAAAAAGCACGCGCGCGCGGTAACATTAAGTGAACAATGACATCATTCAAATCAACTAAAACCCAGTCGGAACCATTCTTGCCTTCAACACCTAGCGGTGGTATACCCGCTTCTTTGGCTTTTTTAATAAGGTCTGCAGCCAGCGCTGATAAGTGTCGACTGGAGGTACCAGAAGCGATGACCATTTCATCAGTGAGGCTATTCTGCCCTTTCACGTCAATAACAGTGATATCAGCTGCTTTCATGTCTTCAAGAGTTTTAATAACCAGATTGTGAACCTGTTGCGGCTCAAATTCAGCGGGGGATTTATTTGTTGTCAAATTACTGCTCTCATTTAGCGTTATTGCGATAGCTGCATTATAAACTAATTCGCGGATCAACCTGTCTAGTGTAGTGTAGTTTATCGAATCAAAAAAATATCCAGAATTTTCTTAGCACCTGTTCCAGATCAATGCTTTAACTGGCTATTGAGGTGAAACTTGGAGTCACCAAGAGTAATTAGCTGGCAAAGTCTTTTGCCAGTTAGCGTCGAGTGTACTAGGATTAATGATCAAATATAAAAATCAGGAGCTTAACGGAGAATAAATAATCAACGGGGAATAACCAGGTTAGGTCTGAGATTTTCATTCTTTTGGATTTGATAAAATCACAATAGATGGAATAGCACAAATTCAGCTGACTAAATATTTACTTCGCCATGATTACGTATCTGTCAAACTCCACTAATAGGTGAATATAATGACAACAAACAAAACAGAGAACATTCGTAACCTCGCTTTGGTCGGGCAAAGCGGATCCGGGAAAAGCACCCTGGTTGAAGCTTTGCTGGCAAAAACCGGTGTCATTAGCGAGATGGGAAGCCATCAACGGGGGGGTTTGGTCACGGATTTTGATCCACTGGAAAAAACTCACCAACATTCTCTGGATTCAGCCATTGTTGGCTTTGACTATGAAGGGGTTCATTGTAATATTCTTGACACCCCCGGATATCCAGATTTCCGAGGCCCTACTTTAGCTGCAATGGCTGCAGTGGAAACAACAGCTATCGTGATTAACGCTCAGGCAGGTATTGAACTGTCAACCCGACGCCTGATGCAAAGAGCTATCGACCGTAAGCTCTGTCGGATGATTATTATTAATAAAATCGACACTGATACGGTCGACCTAACTGCCCTGGTAAGGCAGATTCGCGAAGAGTTTGGTAATGAGTGTTTACCCATTAATTTACCTGCTGAGAAACATACTGCAGTCCGCGATTGCTTCTTTCATACCGAAGGCGATACCGATATCTTTTCATTGAGCGCAGCGCATGAAGAGATAAATGATCAAGTCGCTGAGGTAGATGATGACTTAATGGATGTTTACCTTGAGCAGGGCAAACTCAGCAGAGAGCAATTGCATGACGCTTTCGAAATAGCACTGCGCCAGGGGCATTTAGTGCCTATTTGTTTTGTCTCTGCAGAAAGCGGGGCCGGTATTGATGAGCTACTGAAATTCTGTAAACGACTTGCACCCAACCCATTTGAGGGTAACCCCCCACCTTTCCTTAAAGGTGAAGGAGATAAAGCTGTACCCGTCACTGCAGAACCCAATGCAGATGCACATGTAATTGCGCATGTATTCAAAATTACCAATGATCCATTCGTTGGTAAACTCAGCGTATTCCGGGTTTATCAGGGCAGCATACAAAAAGATTGCCAGTTATTTATTGGTAATAGTCGCAAGCCATTCAAGGTCGGGCATTTATTCAAAATTCAAGGCAGCCAACACGTACACATTGATAAAGCCGTACCTGGAGATATATGTGCGATAGCGAAAATTGATGATATCCATTACGACGCGGTCCTGCATGATTCACATGATGAAGACCACTATCATATCAAGCCGCTGGATTTTCCACAGCCGATGTTTGGGCTTGCTGTTAGTACCAAGGTTCGCGGTCATGAGCAAACATTAGCGACCTCATTGACGCGCTTACAGGAAGAAGATCCCTGTTTCACTATTGAGCATAATCAGGAACTCAACGAAACCATCATTCATGGTCTTGGTGATATGCATTTGAAGATTATGTTAGAACGAATGAAACAACGGTATAACGTGGATGTGGAGACTCGTCCTCCACAAATCGCCTATAGGGAAACCATTACCAAAGCAGCTGAAGGCCATTACCGGCACAAGAAACAATCGGGTGGCGCAGGCCAATTTGGAGAAGTTTACTTACGCATCCGTCCATTACCCAGAGGCGAAGGTTTTGCTTTCGTAAATAAAGTAGTGGGTGGCGCTATTCCTACCAGTCTGATTCCTGCCGTTGAAAAAGGTGTGCGCCTGTTACTCGTTGAAGGAGCTCTGGCTGGACACCCATTACAGGATATTGAAGTCACCGTTTACGATGGCAAGTATCACCCTGTGGATTCTAAGGAAATTGCATTTGTAACTGCAGGGAAAAAAGCTTTCCTCACTGCAATATTGGATGCCAGACCACAAATACTTGAACCCGTTGTTAGTTTGGATGTAAGTGCTCCGGATAAATATATGGGCGACATTACTGGTTCACTTGCCAGTAAGCGGGCTCGCATTAGCGGCACAGAAACTCTATCAGGAGGTCATGTTTCAGTGACTGCACAGGCGCCCTTAAGTGTATTGATGGATTATCAGACTGAGCTAAAATCTATTACCGGCGGTGAAGGTCAATACGGGATGACATATAGTCATTATGATCCAGTACCCGGTGACATTCAGGCAGCCTTAGTAGCTGAGTTTAAAGGTAAGGATGAAGATTAGTTGTTAGTAAACCACTGGTATTGATACCAGTGAAATAGTATTTTTTACCAATAAAAAAGGGCAACTGTTTCCAGTTGCCCTTACCCCAGAGCACAATCCCCTGTGCTCAGAAGCCCGTTCCCCTCAGGCTCCCCCCTGTTTGTTCAGTAGCAATATAAGCGCGTTCATATAACTACTGTCAGCAGAAGGAATATCCTCTCACCTTATTTAAAATTAATTTGTCATTGCTGTTAATTTGTTTTTGGCTAGCCCGCATATTGCACCAGTATCTCTGAATATGGCGCCGGGCAGATGCCACTGGGTGCTGAACTGAAGACCATAGCCATAGCTATGGCCTGAGGGAAGACCAATCCCTGTGATAAATGAACAAGCCAGGGCCGAGATAGGTATCGAGCCGGGTACAAAGTGTACCCTGGCGTTTATTTGAAATAATACAATCTAGTGTAAGCAGATCATTAGTTAATAGAGAGGCTGCTACCGACTGCTGCAATATGCGGGCTAGTCCCAGCGGTCATCACGAGTGAAGATGCTGCCATCTTCAATTTTGATGGGGAATACATCAACTGGTTCATACGCTGGAGGAGTTAACGCAGCACCGGTTTTAATACAAAAGCGGGCATGGTGACGAGGACAGATAACTTCACAGCCTTCTAGTTTGCCTCCGGTTAATTCGCCGCCGTCATGGGTACAGATATCTTCAATTGCATAGTAATTTCCAGCAACATTAAATACTGCAATCATGACATCATCAACATCCACTACCTTCCAGCTGCCTGTAGGCAGTTCAGAAACTGTACATACCGGAGTCCAATCCGTCATTGATTTATCCTTTCGGTTGTCACTTCTGCAACCCCATCCAGGGCTGCACACATTGCGTGCCAGCATAATGTGGCTGAT
>CAXMRK010000146.1:0-1895 GCA_964195815.1 uncultured Acidimicrobiia bacterium
CACAATCTACGCTGAGACAGTCACAAAGATCTATTTTCTGCTTGTGCTCCCAGGCACCCGAGCATATATCGAAATCATACATACTCAGAAAACGATACCCATGGCTAGCAAGAAACTCGACTGCTTCAATAATGTAATCGCTTTCTGCTTTGTCCATGGTGTAATGAAAGCCAATACGACACCAACCTGGTTTTATGCCACCATAACCTTCACGCACCCAATGTCTGTGTTTTTCTGATTCAGCGAGATCAATACCCAATAAAGCATGTCCGTAGGGGCCTGCACAGGAACATCCTGCGCGGGATTGAATGCCGAATAAATCATTTAACAACGCTGTCAGTAGTTTTGGGTGTAGGTAACGGCCCTTGGGTGAACGAATGTTAAAAGACACTATGCCCACTCGTTTGGCAGGATCGGTATTACCCATGATTTCAATTTGTGGATGGGCTAGCCAACTGGAGAATGCGCGTTCAAGCATTTCCTGTTCTTGCTTTTCGATGACTTCGGTACCTATTTCATCTTTAATCTGGAAGGTAAGGGCGGCTTTTATCAATTGCAGGACACCCGGGGTTCCTGGTTTTTCCCGCTCTTCGATTTTACCGATGAAATCCTGATCCAGAGCGCTTACATAATCTACAGTGCCACCGGCTGCTAAAGTCGGGGGCAGATGACGTTGATATAATTGTTGCTTAAACACCAGAATACCTGAGGAGCCTGGGCCACCGAGAAATTTATGCGGTGAAATAAATACCGCATCCAGACTTGGATCAGCACCGTCTGGATCAAGAGGGGGACTCATGTTGATTTCAACATAGGGTGCACTGGCTGCATAGTCAAAAACTGCCAGAGCATCGTGTTTATGCAGTAAACGAGCGATGTCGTGCACGGCGGATATGCGCCCACTTACATTTGATGCAGCGGAAAAAGAACCAATCCTTACACGCCCCAAATAGCGCGGGTCTTCGAGTAATTCCTGTAGGTGCGACATGTCAATCCCACCTGATATATCCAGCTGGACCTCAACCACGGTCGCCATTCCCTGTCGCCAGGATATTTCATTTGAATGATGTTCATAGGGACCTACAAACACTACCGGTTGGTGTTGACGGTGAAAATCGCGAAATTGTTCTGCCTTTTCTTTGCCAAAGAAACTGTTCAGACATTTGTCGAGCTTGTCTCTGCTTACAGGTGGCAAGCTAATTCCCAGGATTTGCTGCAACTTATCAATAGCACCGGTAGCTCCAGTACCATGTGCAATTATGCGTCCATCAGGACCCGCGTTAACTGACTGTTTTATCGCTTCTTCCGCTTGATTCAATAACCGGGTCATGCTGCGACCAGTAATATCGTCTTCTGTATGCGTGTTGGCATAGTTTCGCTGTAGAGATTGCAGGTATTTTTCGACAAAACTCAGACAGCGACCCGAAGCTGTGTAATCACAGTACACCATCAAACGATCACCAAACGGTGTTTTAAAGCTTGAATCTATGCCAATGATTTGTTGACGAAGAAATTCTGGAGTTAATTTGGTATTCATTTGATCTGCTCAGATTAGCGATTAAGCTGAATTATATAACCCTAATTGAGTAGGGCATAGACTTGATTATTATACCCATATCGGCAGTGGTATAGATTGCACCTCAAATGAATCAGTTTAAGTTTCATTAGTTGTACTAACTGGTGTTGAATTGGGCAGTTAAGGATGATGAACTCAATTGAGTGATGTAGTATTTATAATAATATTAAAAACGCTGGATTATCCCTATGATTTTTATTTCCTATGGCAACATGAGATCTGCTAGCAGCTTTGCGTTTTTATTAGCTAATGAAGTAGCAAATCAGAGCCATCCGCGTGATTTGATTGAGCAGCAACTACCAATATGTTTACAGCCTAC
>CAXMRK010000147.1:0-2282 GCA_964195815.1 uncultured Acidimicrobiia bacterium
TCTATAGTATGCAGTAACTCAACTGCCGCCAGTCGCAGAATAGCGCGCTCTGTTTCATCGACCTGGGTAATCGGCCGATCCAGAAAGGGCTGTAATTTTTCATCTAGCTGTGCATGAGTCTCAATGACTGTACTTAGCAGAAAAGCAAACAGGTCGTTATCAACATTTGACATATCCTGTTCATCATTAAATTGCTTAACAATCTCATGACTCGCTGTACCTGTCATCTGCCACTGGTATATTCCCTGCATCGCGCGCCGACGAGCACGCTGTCGACGCAAGACTGATTCTTTTGACAGCCTTGCCATCAACCTGTCTCCATTTGAAGCTGTATTAGTAGATCGCACATCTCCAGTGCAACCATCGCTGCATCTGCACCTTTGTTACCTGCATCCATTGATGCTCTTGCAAGCGCCTGTTCCACTGTATCCGTAGTTAATACGCCGAAGGCAACAGGTTTATTAGTTTCCAGAGAAACCTTGCTAATTCCGGCACTGGCTTCGCCAGCAACGAAATCAAAGTGTGCGGTATCACCACGTATAACGGTTCCCAGGGCAATGACAGCGGCTATATCATCTCTCTGAGCCAGTGCTTGTGAGGCCAGCGGTAACTCAAATGCACCAGGTACCTGGACCAATATTATTTGCTCAGCTAAAACACCATTTGCCAATAAATTTAACTTTGCTCCAGCAACCATTTGATCAACGACAAAAGCATTAAACCGCGCTGCGACTATGGCGACTTTACCCTGTGGGGGTGTTATCCGTCCCTCAATAGTGATGATTTCACTTTCTGTCATGCCACGTTTTCCTTGTGTATCTCCTGGCTGTGCTCGGGCTCAACATATTCAACCACCTCAAGATCGAAACCGGAAAGACCCGACAAACGCATTGGCGCACCCAGTACACGCATTTTATGGACCCCAATATCAGCAATAATTTGAGCTCCGATACCATAAGTCCGTAACTCTCTTGAGCTACGATTATCACCACTGGCTTCCATTGCTGGTAAGGGTAAATCCTGAAGTCGATGCAGCAATGATTCATGATCCTCATCACCCCCCAACACAAGAACCATACCACTTCCTGCCTTGGCAATCTCGCACATAGCGACACGTAAGGGCATGCCTAACTCATCACTCTCAACCCCAAGCACATCGCTCAGGGTATTGCGTACATGCACGCGCACCAAAAATGGAGTCTCAGTATCAGGCTGTCCTTGCAGCATCACCATATGTAGGTTGTCTTCAATTGAATCACGGTACACAATCAGTTCAAACTCACCTTCTTCAGTCAGTACAGTTTGTTCACTCACACGCTCTACACAGCAACCCGTTTTTAACCGAAAATGAATCAAATCTGCAATTGTTCCAATTTTCAGCTTATGCTCTTTGGCAATCTCTTCCAACTGAGGGCGCCTTGCCATACTCCCGTCTTCATTGAGGATTTCAACAATTGCCGCTGCAGGTTCCATACCAGCAAGCAAAGCCAGATCGACACTTGCCTCAGTATGACCAGCACGCGATAGTACCCCACCTGGTTTGGCCATAATTGGAAAAATATGTCCCGGCTGGGTGAGGTCACAAGGCATGGCATCTGGTTTCACTGCGGTACGAATAGTATGTGCACGATCATATGCTGAGATTCCGGTTGTAACTCCTTCTGCCGCTTCAATAGTGACTGTAAAGTTGGTTGCAAATGCAGCATCCGCTGAAGCTGACATTAAAGGAATATTTAACTGTTCGCAGCGTTCCTTTGTCATCGGCATACAAATCAAACCGCGACCATAACGAGCCATGAAATTGATATCTTCCGGACGCACCATACTTGCCGCCATAATGAGATCACCTTCATTTTCGCGATCTTCATCATCCATCAGGATGACCATTTTTCCACGCCGAATATCTTCGATTATTTCTTCTATTGTGTTCAGTTCCATAGTTCTCACTTTTGCCGGCTTATAAAAGCAGCTTTTATTATTACTAATCTTGTCGTTCAAGCAAACGAGCCATATAGCGCGCCAGCATATCAATTTCGAGATTCACTGCATCACCCGGATTTAATTGACCCAGAGTGGTTTTTTCCATGGTATGTGGGATCAGGTTCACAGAAAAACTATCCAGCCCATCCTTTGAGGTCACTGAATTCACTGTCAAACTAACCCCATCAATGGTAATTGAGCCCTTTTCTGCCACCAGAAAAGCCAATGACCTGGGTAGCAAAAATTGCATACGTGTCGAGTTGTCATCTGTGGTTTTGTGTAGCAACTTTCCACAACCATCA
>CAXMRK010000148.1:0-6028 GCA_964195815.1 uncultured Acidimicrobiia bacterium
TGGCACATAACTTTGATTTATACAGCCAAGCCTGAATAGCAAGCCATATTTCTGGATAAAAATGTTCATAAGTTGCATCGTGCTACTAAACTTATTGATTTGCAATAGGAAAAATTATTTTTGCTTCGAGTTTTATAGAAATAGGCGGAAATTTCGCTGTATAAATCAGTGAAAACACCTACCGGATAAAGGCTAAGTGTTTGATATTTAGTTTTTGGTGAGTGGTTTAGTCTGGTTGTTTGTAAATGGGGCTGGATATGTCAAAATTGTTAAATAAGGTTAGAAATAAGCTTCGAGTACATCATTATGCGTTAAAAACAGAGAAGATTTATCTGCAATGGATAAAGCGGTATATTTATTTTCACCAATTAAGACACCCAAAGGAGATGGGCAAAGAGGAGCTGGAAGCTTTTTTGACCTGGTTGGCTGTAACGCGCAAGGTGTCACCATCAACTCAGAATCAGGCTCTGCAGGCACTGTTGTTTTTATATCGTCGGGTGCTAGAGATTGAATTGCCCTGGCTAGATAATGTGATTAGGGCCAAAACACAGCAGCGGATACCAGTGGTGCTTTCACGTACTGAAGTAGGGCTGGTGCTAGATGCTTTGCATGGCCAAAACAAACTGATCGGTCGCTTGTTGTATGGTAGCGGATTGCGCCTGATGGAGTGTCTGCGTTTGCGGGTTATGAATGTAGATACCCGGCGATTGACCATCACTGTATTTTCGGGGAAGGGTGGAAAAGACAGGGTCACGGTTTTGCCAGATAGTCTGGTGGCGGAAATCAAAACTCAAATCCACCGGGTTAAGTTGTTGCACCAGCAGGATATTGCTATGGGCTTTGGTGGGGTGTTTATACCCTTAGCTTTATCGAGGAAATACCCAAAGGCCAGATATGAGTTGAAGTGGCAATACCTTTTTCCTTCTGTACGCCGAGCAATTGACCCGCGTAATCCGGGGGTAAAGCAGCGTCACCACCTTCACGATACTGCAATGCAAAAGGCTATGCGGAAGGCTGTTAATTTGAGTGGAATCAGTAAACGCGCCAGTTGTCACAGCATGCGACATAGCTTTGCCACACACCTACTGGAATCGGGCATGGATATCCGTACTATCCAGCAGTTATTGGGGCACAAGGATGTATCAACCACGATGATTTATACCCATGTAGTTAATCGCGGCGCGCTGGGCGCGCGCTCCCCTCTCGACAGCTTGTAATTGATGAATGCGATTGGTTTTTTTATGGGGTATGCTTGGGTTAAATGTATCTTATCGAGCGAAAGTATTAATGACTGAAAAACACATAAACCTGCAGATTAAAAACGATATAGCGATAGTTACTTTTAACCGTGCAGATAAACGCAATGCGCTCGATATGGAGATGTTTAAGAGCATCGACAGTGTGAGTCGTTCATTAAGAAAGAACCGTGATATTCGCGCGGTTATTGTGCAGGCCAAGGGTGAAGATTTTTGCAGTGGCCTGGATATTAAATCGGTAATGCAGAAAAAGTCCACAGTTGCATCCTTGTTGATGAAATGGCTGCCAGGCCAGGCAAATTTAGCGCAACGGGTGTCCTATAACCGGCGCAAAATTCCGGTGCCGGTGATCATGGTAATTCAGGGGCGTTGCTGGGGTGGTGGCTTACAAATTGCTCTGGGAGGCGATTTTAGATTTGCTACGCCAGATGCCTCGTTTTCGGTGATGGAAGGCAAATGGGGACTGATTCCGGATATGGCTGGTAATCTGGTTTTGCGTGAACTGCTGGCTAAAGATGTTGCTTTAAAGCTAGCTCTTACAGCTGAGATAATTACTGCTCAAGAAGCCTTAGATTATGGCTTGATTACCCAGATCAGCGAAGACCCATTGCAGCAAGCGATTGCTCTGGCTGAACAAATTAATGAGCGTTCTCCGGATGCAGTTGCTGCGGTTAAAAAACTCTATCACCAGAATTGGTTTAAGCCGGATTGGCGATTATTAGCCAAAGAAAGCTATTACCAGGTCAAAGTTCTATTGGGAAAGAATCAGAATCGTGCTGTGCAGAAGCAATTAAAGCCGGATAAAGAAACCACCTATTTACCGCGCAAAAAGTGGTAATAGACCACTAGCAACTATCTAAGGTGTTCCTGTTGCCGCTCCAGCATGGTGCTGCTTTCTTCAAGCAGTTGTTCTCTTAATGGTCCAAACCATTCGCTGGTTTGCAAAAATTGCTTGATAAAACCTTCGCTATCGTTGTTATCTAACAAGACGGCTGCCTGTTGCAGGTGGTCGATGTATTTTCTAATTAAATGTTTGCCTTCCTCAGAAGAAAAAATGATATCGGCATATAGCTGAGAATCCTGCGCGAACAGGCGACCAACCATGGCTAACTCAAGCCGATAGATTGGTGAAGAAAATTGAGTGGCTTGTTGCAGGTCTATATTTTCATTATGCAAATAGGTGCCATAAGCATAGGTGGTGAAATGTCGCAGCGCCTGAATGATGGCCATCATATGATCATGCTCGGCAGGGTCTGATGGCAGTAGTCGCGCGCCCCAAAGCCGAAACTGTTGCAACAACCAATCAAATTTTTCTGGCTCTCTACCCGTGCTGTGCACAATGACCTGTTTTGCCAGACTGGTAACATCCGGACCAAACATTGGATGCAGCCCCATGACTGGTCCGGCATAAGCCTCTAGCATGGCTGCTACCGGCTCGCGTTTACGACTGGTTAAATCGACCAACAGGGTGTCAGGGTGAAGCTTTGGTGCTAATTCCTGGATAACCTGGCTGGTTTGATGAATGGGCACACTAATAACGACTAATGCTGCTGCCGCCAATAATTCATCGGCTTGATCTTGATTGTCGAGATCAAGGCTATTTACTTGATAGCCAGAAGATTTGAATAGCAGGCTGAACAACTGGCCCATTTGACCTTTGCCACCAACGATGAGAATAGGTCCAAGCGCTGGTGCAGCACAGAGATAGCCGTGTTTTCCTTCTGCCTGATAGCTTTCGCGCATCATTCGCCGTAACAAATCTTCGATCAGGTCGGGAGAAATGCCGGCAGCTTCAGCTTCGGCACGGCGGGCTTTGATAATGTCCTGTTCCCTTGATGGCGCATAAATAGGCACGCCAGCTGCTTGTTTAATGCTGCCAATGTCGGCAACTATCTGTTTGCGGCGTGCCAGCAGCTGTACCAGCTCGGTATCAACCTGATCTATTTGCTGACGAAGTGTGTCCAGAGGTTTGCTCATTAGCGGCGCTTATCGTTTTTGGCGATGCCTGATTTAACCCAGTCGGGAAAAATCAGCGATCTGACCAAATAGTTTTTCAACAGCAGCGACCAGAGCTAAGCGGCTACGCCGAACAGCCAGGTCTTCATCCATTACCATGACCTCTTCAAAGAACTGGTCTATTAGTGGCTTCAAACCTGCCAGTGTATCCAGTGCTGCGCCATAGTCTTTTGCTGCAACCAGGGAAGTAACGGAATCATCCATTACAGTTACGGCTTGATATAACTGTTGTTCAATGTCTGCAGAGGCAACAAATTTTCCACCTAAATCGACGGCGTCTGCCTTGCGTAAAATATTACGAATACGTTTATTAGCGGCGGCCAACGATTCTGCTTCTGGGCGTTGCATGAATTCAGCGAGCGCACTTATGCGCTGATCAAAATCAGCAAGGTCGTCATTTTCAACAGCAGCTACCGCATGGAACAAGGGTGCATTAAGACCAGCCTCGCTTTGGTAATGATGGCGCACTCGCTCCAGAATAAACTCGCGCGCATCAGCCAATACTTCGGCTTTAACTTCCAGCTGTTGGCTCAGTTGCTCGGTAGCGATGAGTAATAATTTATTTAGACTGAAATCAGGCTCGCCATGCTGAAGAATCTTAACAATGCCCAATGCTGCACGACGCAAACCAAACGGATCTTTTGTGCCACTGGGTTTTTGACCAATAGCAAAAATACCAATAAGCGTGTCGGCGCGATCCGCTAAGGCTAAGGTTCGACCCAATGGGCTGGCAGGTAGTTTGTCGCTAGCAAACCGAGGCTGGTAATGTTCTTCGATAGCATTGGCCACCGCCGCATCTTCGCCTGCAGCCTGTGCATAATAGCGCCCCATGGTGCCCTGTAAGTCCGGGAATTCACCGACCATTTCACTGATCAAATCACATTTACATAATGCAGCAGCTTGTTCAGCCAGATTTTCATCCAGCCCGTTGGCTGCGGCGATCTGGCGACTAATGGCAGCCATACGTCGGGATTTATCGGCAATGCTGCCCAGTTGTTTTTGAAAAACTACGTTTTCCAGACGGGCCTTCCAGCTAGCCAGTCCATGCTTACGGTCCTGGTCCCAGAAAAAACGGGCATCAGCTAGACGCGGACGGATCACACGTTCAAAACCTTGCCTGACGGCAGCAGGGTCTTCGCTTTCAAGGTTTGAAATGGTGATAAATTGATTCACCAACTGTTGTTCATCTGCATCTTGCAGTAACGGGAAGAATTTTTGGTGACTTTGCATGCTGGAGATCAGGGCTTCCGCCGGCACATCCAGAAAATCTTCATCAAAACTGCCATAAAGGGCAACGGGCCATTCCACCAGATTATTGACTTCATTCAATAAGTCAGCATCGATCAGGGCGCGCATGCCTTGCGCCTTGGCGACGGTTTCGGCTTGTTGCTTAATCCGTGATTTACGTACTTCTGGATCAACCACAACATAGGCAGAATTCAACAGTTGTTGATAGTCATCAACGTGATTGATGAGGTGCGGGCCGGGCGCATGGATACGGTGCCCGCGGGTTAGGTTTGCTGCGGACTGTTCAAACAGTTCGCCAGCGATAATCTGATCGCCATACATCACTACCAGCCAGTGCACAGGGCGGACAAAGCTGGCTTTATGATCACCCCAGCGCATTGGCTTGGGAATGGGCAGTTTTTTTAACGCATCTTCTAAAATTGGGTAGAGCAGGGAAGTTAATTCCTTTCCGGCCTGGGCAATCTCGACATACAGATGCTGACCATCTTCGCTGCGACCAATATCAGTGATATCCATGTTTACAGAACGGGCAAAACCCAGCGCTGCCTGGGTTGCGTTGCCCTCAGCATCGAAGGCGGCAGCTACTGCCGGGCCACGACGTTTCATAAGCTGGTCGGCTTGTTTTTCAGCTACCTGGTGCAGCTGGAATGCCAATCGTCTGGGACTATTGAGTAGACGACTTTGTTCGCTGTCAAATTCAATGCCCGCTTTATCAAGGCCGGCCTTAACCCCATTAAAAAAGGCTTGTGAGAGCTTATCCAGTGATTTTGGTGGTAGCTCTTCGCAGCCGATTTCTACCAATAAATTTTGCCGTATCATGATGCTTCTCCGTTTGAACTCAGAGCGGGGAAGCCCAAACTTTCGCGTTTGGCATAATAATTTTCTGCAACGGCTTTGGCAATTTCGCGGACCCTTAAGATAAACCGTTGTCTTTCAGTAACCGAAATCGCTTTACGCGCATCCAGCAGGTTAAAAGTGTGTGAAGCTTTTAGCACCATCTCATAAGCTGGCAATGGCAAGTCCAGAGCAACCAGTCTGGCGGCTTCTTTTTCGCAGGTGTCAAACCAGGCGAATAAGGACTCAACATCTGCGTGTTCAAAATTGTAAGTAGAAAGCTCTACTTCATTTTGGTGGAAAACCTCACCATAGGTTACTTTCCTGCCGCCAACATCACTCCAGACTAAGTCATAAACACTGTCGACATTCTGGATATACATAGCCAGTCGTTCCAGACCATAGGTTATTTCACCCAGAACCGGACGACATTCAATCCCACCAGACTGTTGGAAGTAGGTAAATTGAGTGACTTCCATGCCATTTAGCCAGACTTCCCAGCCCAGACCCCAGGCACCCAGAGTTGGTGATTCCCAATTGTCTTCAACAAAGCGGATGTCATGTACTTTTGGATCAATGCCAATAGCGTTTAGCGATTCAAGATACAGCTCCTGAAAATTATCTGGAGAGGGTTTCATCACTACCTGAAACTGGTAGTAGTGCTGTAAGCGGTT
>CAXMRK010000149.1:0-3106 GCA_964195815.1 uncultured Acidimicrobiia bacterium
CAGGCCATTGCCGGCGAGACGTGCCTTGCGCTCAACCACTTCACGACTCGCTGAACCCTACACTATTGGCTTCACATGACACATGTATTTCATTCTTCCAGAAAGCCTCTACGTTTCAATAGAGGTTCAATTTCCGGTTTACGACCACGAAAATTCATATACAACTGCATCACATCATCAGTTCCACCCTGCGAGAGGATTTCATCACGAAAACGCTTGGCAACTTCCTGGTTAAAAATACCTTTCTCTTCAAAATATGCAAAGGCATCAGCATCCAGTACTTCTGCCCAAATATAACCGTAATAGCCTGAGGAATAACCACCAGAAAAAATATGCGAGAAATAAGGACTACGATAGCGAGGATCAATCTGCTCGATTAATCCTAATTTATCTAACACTTTTTTCTCAAATTCCAAAGCATCTACGGTAACCGGTTCAGTAATAGTGTGCCAGGCAAGATCCAGATAGGAAGCAGCCAGATACTCTGTTGTCGCAAACCCCTGGTTAAATGTACTGGCTTTAGCCAGGCGCTCAATCACTGCATCCGGAATAACTTCACCAGTTTCCCAATGCTTGGCGTAAGCACGCATAACCTCAGGCTGGGAAGCCCAGTTTTCCAGCACCTGTGAAGGAAATTCCACATAGTCTCGCGGTGTCGATGTACCCGCTAATGATGGATAGTTCGCATCTGATAATAAGCCGTGTAAAGCATGCCCAAATTCATGGAAAAATGTACTGGCTTCATCCCAACTTAATAAGGATGGCTTACCGTCTGCAGGTTTAGAATAATTCCAAACATTGACAATAATTGGAGTTACATTTTTACCATTGTCTTTATGCTGTCCCCGATAGGCATTCATCCAGGCACCGCCACGCTTACTGGGGCGTGCAAAATAGTCGTTATACAAAATACCCAAATGGCTGCCATCTTGTTTACGGACTTCAAACGCTTTTACATCAGGATGATAAACCGCAATATCATCACGCAAATGGAAGGTGATTCCAAACAATTTTGTGGCTGTCTGGAAAGCGGTATCGCGTACATTTTCTAATACAAAATATTGCTTAATTGCTTCCTCATCGAGGTCATAACGGGCTTTGCGCACTTTTTCCGAATACTTACGCCAGTCCCAGGCCTGTAATTTGTATGAATCACCTTCAGCATCAATGAGTTTTTGCATGTCAGCAACTTCCTCAATAGCACGCTTTTGTGCAGCAGGCCAGACCTGATCCAATAGGCCATAGACCTGTTTCGGATTCTTAGACATGTTAACTTCAAGCACATAATCTGCATGGGTCGGGTAGCCCAATATATTTGCGCGCTGTAGACGTAAATTTGCGATTCGGCGTAAACTTTCTCGGGTATCACTTTCAGTAGATAGTGATCCACGACTAATATAGGCCTGGTAAATCTTTTCACGCAGATCACGTCGATCTGAATAGGTCAAAAATGGATTAATACCCGTCCGATTCAAACCATAAACCCACTTATCATCTAAGCCTTTCTGTTTTGCCGCAGATTTTCCTGAAGCGCGTACACTTTCAGGCAAGCCTGCAAGGTCCTTCTCATCCAATATCAACTCGAAAGCATTATTCTCAGTCAACCAATCCTGACCGAATTTTGTGGTCAGTTCTGCAAGTTCCTTATTGATTGCAGTCAGCGTTTGCTTATCTTCAGCATTCAGATTTGCACCTCTACGAGCGAAGCCTTTATAGGTATCCTTCAGTAGTTTTTGCTGCTCGGTAGTTAAACTCAGGGAATCACGCTGATCCCAGATTGTTTTAATACGCAACCAGAGTTTTTCATTGAGATTAACTTCATCGGACAACGCAGCAAGAATGGGGGACATTTCTGTCGACAGTGCCTTGAGATCATCATTGGTATCTGCAGACGCCAGATTATAAAAAACACCCGCTACTTTATTCATTAAAGGGCCGACCATATCCAGAGCAACGATAGTGTTTTCAAAGGTAGCTGCTTGATCATTGTCAACAATAGCCGCAACCTCAGCGCGAGTCTGGGTGATTGCCTTATCGAAAGCGGGGCGATAATTTTCGATCTTGATTTCTGCAAAAGGTGCGGTACCGAATGGCGTTTTCCATTCTTTAAAGAATGGGTTCTCTGTTTCATTAGCCGATGCAGTTATTGCAAGAGTCGCCAACAAACCAGCTGTCAGCAAACTGCTCATTACTTTTTTCATTTTGGAAACCTCAATTATAAGATAGGTTTAGGACAAGATATAACAGACAAATTTTAACCTAAAGGCATACAATTCGCAGGAAGATTTACTTTATTCACTGACAGAATGAACTGACAATGGGATAGGTCGAGTCTGCTTATCAACAGCCACAAATGCAAGTTTTCCTGTCATTGCAACCACCCTTCCCCCTTCATACATATTTTCGCGGGTTACGGTTACCAATACGCCTACACTGGTGCGCCCAACATGCTCAATTTCCCCAACCAGGTCAACAATTGAACCCGATGGAATGGGTACTTTAAAATCAATTTTATCCATAGAAACAGTAACCATATTCTGACGTGTAAATCGAGTGGCTGTAATAAAGCCCACCTCATCCAGCCATTGCATCGCTATTCCACCAAATAAAGTTTGTCGGTTATTGGTAGTAAATGGGAATACCTGTTTTGTTACTCTGGTGATGGCTGCCTGTTTTAATTCTTCAATATGTTTGTTGGACATAGTAATTCCCAATATTCTGTTAAATCTATTTAGACACATATTTCAGCTAAAATCCTGTTTATCTAAATAGCTTTTGTTTATACAAAGCTAGATTTGCATATTATTAATCTATCGCAATGGTATACTGATTGAGATGAATATTCGAGCTCTCCAGTACTTTGTCGCCCTCGCAGACTTGAAAAATTTCAGCCGTGCAGCGGAGGCTTGTTTTGTTACTCAACCCACCCTCAGCATCCAGATCCGTAAGCTGGAAGAAGAACTGGGCGTACAACTGATTGAACGCACACCTCGAAAAATAATGCTAACCGAGATCGGGATAGATATTGCCAACCGTGCGCGGGTAATAATTCACGATGCAGAACAGCTTAAATCAATTGCTAAACGTGCTGCAGACCCAGGCAGTG
>CAXMRK010000150.1:0-7058 GCA_964195815.1 uncultured Acidimicrobiia bacterium
CACTCACAAGCGCAGCTCAATTTAAGTATTATATAGGCTGGATTTGGGGCTGCTACTATCTAATATCAGGTTTGATTTGCAGCAGGAAAACTAAGCCGGAACTCTGCACCCGGTTGTTGATTGATTACATCAATACTACCACCCATTTCCTGGGTCATCTGATGCACTAGAGCCAACCCAATTCCAGTGCCAATAGTGTTTCGGGTAGCCTCGTTTTCGGTTCGATAAAAGAGTTTAAAAATGGATTTCATTTGTTCTTTTTCGATGCCGGGGCCAAAATCTCTAACACTAAACATGATATTTCCATCATTTAATTCCTGGCAACTGATATCAATAGACTTGTTTTCCGCAGAGGCTGAAAACTTGATTGCATTATCGACAAGATTGAGAATTATCTGTGTAAACCAGTCCACATCAATGCTCAAAGATGCCTCTGCGTCATTACTCATATTCAACGTAAAGCCTGCGCTCTCGACCTGGGTTGAAATTTTTGATTCCAACAGCGACATTAATTCACCTACACTGATCAAACTCATGCCGGCTTGTTGTTCATTGCGTGACATACGTGCCAATTGCAAAACATTATTTATCAAGCGGGAAAGTCGTTCGCTTTCATCAAAGATATATTTGTAATACTCAGGCTTTTTGTCAGCAGCAGCCCAACCTTGCTGGAGCATTTCGCCATACATTCGGATTGAAGTCAGCGGGGTTTTTAGTTCGTGACTAACAGCAGAAACAAAATCCTGTTGCTGTCTGGCTAATAGGATTTGCCGGGCCCCCAGTCGATACATTAAATAAAAGCCAACTAATAAAACAAGCATAATAATTACTGAAAGCAATACCAGTATCCTGGCCCCGGGTCCTGGTGGCAGACTGTTATTGTTGAATATCAGTTCAAGCTCAGCAAAAGGCTCATTGAGACGGGTTTGATAAAGCAGTTGTCCATTAAAATCGCTAGACGCCCTGGTCCTGGAAAGATAATCCTCATCAGAGTGACCGCTATAAATAGAGATGACTTCACCCCGATAAGCGAGCAGAAGGTTGCTGGTAAGAGACATATTAGTTTGTTGGAAAGTGGCATTAACCATACTCTCAATAAAGGCATTTTCTGCAATTAGAAAACCCTGGATTGTTCTTTGTCCATTGCGCCAAACTTTACGAAATAACACAAAATGACCACTTCCCAGCCGACTAAAAACCAATGGATCAATTTCGCTTTCAAAGGTATGAACGCTTAACTTAGGTGAATTCACTGGATCTGCCATACTAGCGGCTGCGGGAGCATTTGCTCTCAATGTTACGCTGGCTGCAACTTGTTCAGCTAATACTGGCAATGTACTAAGTTCTTTACGAGTTTTGGTTTCAGTATCGGCTGCCTTGTCTTGTTTCTTTACTTGAGCCTGTATTTTTGATTTGTTGAGATTGTCAGCATCATATTCTGCCGCATATTTATCGGTAAGATTTAAATCATCAATCCGCCCAAGATTACTACTGGTACTACCCGTTTTTTGTGGCGTCGCTTTCTCCAATTGATCAAAAGCCATTTGTGAACTACTGAGTTTTTGTGTTTCAGCTTGTCTGCGCTCTGTTGGAGCTAGTTCTCGTTTAGGACTAGTGGCTGTTTCCAAATAGCCACTGGATGCTAATTCTTCTTCTTTTAACCTGGACCCTTTTGAACCTTGATCTTTACCATCTAATGAACGTTTTTGATCGCCTGGAAGGACATTATCCAGTAAATTATTTTGACTCAGAATTTGATAGAGCTGATTTTGCGATGCTTTGCGGATTAATAGATCATCAGGACTTATCCCATAGCTATCCAGATTGGTTAATTCTGTAGGAACAATCGGTGTTGATAATCCACCATCAGTATCCACCTGGAAATAACCGACAAGTCCAGGAATTGCGGTATTTACCGGGTATTCGGATAACGGGGAGCGCTGTAAAAAGTTTGCACTGGGGTTCCCTGCCAAATTAAAAAATACATAATCAGTATATGGGCGTTCCTGTTCTTTATTGATAAGCTGGGAAAACTGCGCTTCAATCCGTTCACTTAATTCTTCAGCAAGCAGTCGTTGCTGGTGGAATGCTTCCCACTTAAGTTGACTATAAGTCTGATAAATCAACATTACTGTTGGAATAGTAATTGCGAGTAAGAAAAGCAATAGCCAGCGTCTTAAGCGGACTATATCAAGACCGGAAAATATGCCTGAATTGCGCCCTAACATTTAACTCACAACTCCATAAGTCTCTGCCTGCGGATTATCCACCAGTAGTCTATAGCCCGCACCGCGAACAGTTACTAGAAAACGGGGTTGCGCAGGCACTGGTTCAAGTTTACGCCTGAGTTTGGCAATATGAATATCAACGGTTCTGGTTTCAAGCTCAATATTACTGGCATATCCCCATACTTTATGTAACAACTCATCACGGCTTACCGGGCGCTCACAATGGCTCTGCAGGTAGCGTAGTAAATCAATTTCCCGGCGGGTAAACGAGAGCTTATTTTTACCACAAAAGCCATTAAGGTTAAGACAGTCAATTTTTACTTTTTCACTTAGGCGTATGACTTCAAGTGGATTTGCAGCTGCCTGAGTTCTTCGCAGTACAGCTTGTACCCTTAATAACAATTGGGCCACAGAGAATGGTTTAGTAACATAATCATCCGCACCCAGTGATAACCCCTGAATAATGTCATCATCCATGCTTTTTGCAGTTAGCATGATGATTGCCAGCTCGCGATCTTGCTGTCGAATCGTGTCACAAATTTCAAAGCCGTTCATTTTAGGCAACATGACATCCAGCAATACTAGGTCAAACTGACCCGTAAGCGCTTTTTTCAGACCTTCTGTACCCGTTATTGCCTCTTCAACTGCATAACCGTGATAGATCAAAACATCAACCAGTCCCGTTCTAATTGCAGTTTCATCTTCAACAATGAGTATTTTTGACTTGTTTGTCATTTCAAACCTGTTTCGCCTTTAAAAAATTAAAAGTTTCTTTATTAATCAGCAAGAATTAAATACTACCCTGTGTTCGCAGTCGTTGGGTATGAGTTTTGTAAAACTTTTGTAAAAAGTTTCGCTACTGTTTTACCAAAGTCTGCCTATTAACAATTGATCTTCAAATCTAGACTCAATTCGTGAGTTCCAAATTCACATGTATTCATCAAGAGGATCACAGTATGGCTTTAATCAATCGTATAACCAAACTTTTTCAGGCCGACATCCACGCGGTGTTGGACAACATTGAAGAACCGGAGTTTTTATTAAAACAAGCTATTAGAGAAATGCAGGAAGATATTTTTCTGAGCCAGGATCAGATCAACCGTATCGTAGCCGAACAGCAAAAAGTTGAAGCTAACGAAACCAGACTTATGCAATCCATGAGTAAATGCGACCAGGAGCTTGATCTATGTTTTGAATCAGGCAAGCACGATCTTGCTCGCTCAGTGATTAAACGTCGACTGGAAACAGAACAGTATTGCAATCAGCTTGCTGAAAAGCGCATAACTTTAGAGCAAAGCTTAACTGAGCTCGAGGGCAGGTACCTTGAAAACCAGATGAGACTGGAAAGCATGCAGCAAAAAGCTGACTTGTTTACAGCTGAATCAGTTGCTGATCCCACCGGCCCTCAAAACAACTGGGATATCCCAACAACTACAGTCAGCGCAGATGAAATTGAAATTGCCTTTCTCAGCGAAAAACAGCGGAGGAAATAATATGAAATTCGCAAGCTGTAAACCGGCTACCTTTAATGAAGGTCTTGGCATCGCATTCGTAAGCAGTTTATTCGGCGGTGTTGCTTACTATTTGCTGTCCGCTTTTATTGCCGATAGTTATTTAATCCGCTTACTGATTAGCATAGGCAGTTTTATATATATTGTGTATTTGCTTAATCGCGGTCAAACACGGCTCGGACGAGTGAGTGTAATGGGGCTCTGGGGCGTGATTTCTATAGCCACCTGGATCTACTGGCCGCCTGCGTCTGTATTTTTATTAGTCCACATTTCTATGCTCTGGATTATTCGCTCGCTGTATTTTTATTCGAGTGTGCTCTCAGTTTTGGCAGATCTGCTACTTAATCTATTTAGCATTTTGGCTGCATTTTGGGCAGCCCACCATAGTGGCAGTGTTTTCCTGAGTATCTGGTGTTTCTTTTTAATTCAGGCGCTGTTTGTTGCTATTCCTAAAAACATGTTCACACCAGCTACAAAATCAATGTCTACCGATGATCAATTCCAGACAGCATACAGGGCAGCACAATCCGCTGTAGTGAAGCTGTCAAGAAACTTTAAACCCCACGCATAAACATAAGAGGAGATTACTATGAGAACGAAAATGACTGCATTCATCATCCTGTCCATAACCGCATTTACGGTAATGGCAGTCCCCTATATTCAAACCAGCACCAATTCAGACTTAAATGGGTTTGATCCGTTCAACAACGTGCAGCACAGCATTGAGAGGCCTAAAATCGAAGTTGTTTTTGTGCTTGATACCACGAGTTCTATGAGTGGGCTGATTGAAGCTGCCAAAGAGAAAATCTGGTCTATTACCAACAGTATGGCATCTTCCCAAAATTCGCCAGAAGTCAAAATGGGACTAGTTGCTTTCCGTGACAGAGGTGATAGTTATGTTACAAGAACTCTTGATTTATCCAGCGATCTGGACAGCATATATGCCACATTGATGGACTTTAAGGCGCAAGGTGGCGGGGATGGTCCGGAAAGTGTTAATCAGGCAATTTATGATGCAGTACACAAGATTTCCTGGAGCCAGAATAAGAACACCTACAAAGTAGTCTTTCTAGTTGGCGATGCTCCGGCGCATATGGATTATCAGGATGATATTAAATATCCTGAAACTCTGGCCGTCGCCATTAAGAAAGGAATTAAAATTAACACGATTCAATCTGGTCAGAGTTCTGCCACCATGGCTAATTGGAAACAGATTGCTAGTCTTGGGCAGGGTGCCTATTTTCAGGTCGGACAATCCGGTGATGCAATTGCTATTAGCACACCATATGATGAACAACTTGCGACATTGTCTAGTGAGTTGGATGACACAAAAATGTACTTTGGTGATGCAGAAGAAAAAGTTAAACAACAAAGTAAAGTGGCTGCCAGCAGAAAACTGCATAAAGTTTCTTCCAAACAAGCCCTGGCCAGACGTGCTGCCTTTAACACCTCATCAAGTGGTAAAGATAACTTCCTGGGTGAAGGAGAGCTTGTTGATGCGATCACCAGCGGTAAAGTTGGCCTGGCAGACATTGATAAAGATAATCTGCCCAAATCGATCCAGGCAATGGCACCGGCCGCACAAATGGAAGTCATTGAAGAAAAAAATGAACGCCGTAACAAGTTACGTCAGGATATTCTGGAGTTGACTGGTAAACGCGCCGAGTTCCTGAAAGAAGAAGTTGCTAAAGCGGGCAAAAAAGATGGCTCGTTGGACGACAAAATCTATCAGACAGTTCGCGAGCAGGCAAAAGAAAAAGGCTTGATTTACGCAAGTGATTCAGCCAGTTATTAGCTAATTGTGGGGTGCCGCGTGTAAGGAATTGTCGACATCACACAAGCAACTAGAGAAAAGCCCGGTGAAAGCCGGGCTTTTCTGTGTTTATAAAGTTAATGCTGAACAGTTTGCTGGTATATGGCGTAAAATCAACCAATAAACCGCAATACAATCTCAATGATTAAAATTTAAAGAGGGTGTGATATGCATAAGGGATCCTGCCTTTGTGGGTCGGTAAAATTTGAAGTTAATGGTGATCTAGGTTCGAATGACGCCTGCCATTGCACCCAGTGTCGCAAGTGGAGCGGACATTATTCTGCAACTGCAGATGTGCCCCGTTCAGGATTAACAATTGATGGGTCTGAAAACATATGTTGGTACCATTCATCCGAAAAAGTAAGACGAGGATTTTGTAGTGTATGTGGTGCATCGCTGTTTTTTGATCCTATTGATCAAAGCAAACATGACTGGATAGGTGTTTCATTAGGGGCTTTTGATACGCCAACAAACACCAAACTTGCTGAGCATATTTTTGTGGCCAAAAAAGGTGATTACTATGAAATTATTGATGGCTTGCCGCAAAAAGAGTACTGAGGATCATTGAGCCACTTATTTTTTATAGCAAATAATCATGAAACCACCTGATTTCAGAAAGACTGTTGACTTAAATGGTCGCAGTGTCACCATTCGCACAATGCAACCACAAGATCGCGACATGGAAGATAACTTTGTTCAAAGCTTGTCTCAACGGTCACGATATTTACGCTTTCATTCTGTGCTTACAAAGTTAACCCCCGTTATGCTGGAAAAGTTTACCAACGTAAATTATCCAGATGAGATGGCTTTAATTGCGACCATTGATGAAAATAGTGTGGAGAACCAAATTGGTGTCGCCCGATATGCTAGATCAGCTGTAGTTGAATGTGCAGAGGTCGCCATTGTGGTTGCAGATGATTGGCAGGGAAAAGGTATCGGCACACAGTTACTATTAAGCCTGAGGAAAACTGCTCTTGAAGCAGGCATAAAACACCTCAAACTTATGGTGCTACCGGAAAATTCACGTATGTTAACACTGGCAAAAAAACTTGGGTTTAGTGTTCAACCAAATCATGGAGACTTTCAAACCATTGAATTGGGGAAGGTGGTTGATGGCAGTAAACCAGATGAAATCTAGAGTACATATCTACGCACAAGTTTTCATTATGCCATATAGAAAACGCCCCTTAGAGGGGCATTTATTTGGTTAGCAATATTAGTTTACAGGTTTGCCTTTTCCGCGATTTTGTTTTACTTGACCGCGAATCTCGCCGTCTGAAAAATCACTACTATGCACATTTACATAAACCAGGCCTTCAGTCATTGCCAGAGCAAGTTCTTCAAGGTTTACCCCGCAGTCAGTAGCATTAATATTGGCATCAGTCATTGACAAAAAACCACAGGACAGTCGTCTCTTAGACCGATTCCCGTTTTTGCCACGAGCCAAAGTTGGAGATTGCTGACATAAAGGGGAGTAAATCCACTTAAAATTTCCAAATTCAGCCT
>CAXMRK010000151.1:0-5412 GCA_964195815.1 uncultured Acidimicrobiia bacterium
TGAGTTGACCAGTTTTTTGCAACGCCATAACCCGCTTTGATAATATGACCACGAACATCTGTACCGCCGCCACCAAAATCTGAGTCACTAACTAAGCCCAGAGTCGCATCAGCTTCGAGATCCTGATAGGCATAACGGAAATCCCAACTACCAGGATCTTTAACCTTACCCAGGCGAAAACCAGCTGCATAGCCGTCGTTATTGACTGGTGCGTCAGAGTTATGCACGACATCTGCAAACAGCACTGCTGGCATTCCAAACATGCTGAAGGCTAATTCGCCAAACAGCTCGAGCACATCATAATCATAAAGATACTTGCCAGTTACAGGATCTGGACTATTGCCGAATAAATCACCGTCGCCCAGAAAAGAATTTTGACCTGCTGTGGCTGTTGAATAATAACCAACACCCAGCTTTAATTTCAGATTATCAGCAGGCTTCAAATTAATCCCACCTTGGAGCATATATGAGAATGAAGTTTTCTTTTTACTATCACCCTCAAACCAGTTAGCCATACTGTTCAGGAAAAGATTATCTTTGCTCATGCGCAAGTTAATCCCTTCAGGACGCCAATCAGAATCCCATAGGAAACTATGACCGCCTACACGGCTAATAGGATTTTTAAACTTACCCATGCCCACAGTCACACCAGGTGCAGCTTTCCAATCAAAATATGCAAGATCCAGGTTGAGCCCCTTGGTACTTCCGCCTTCGCCAAGAGACTGATTGGTTGAAACCGGATCTTCTGAACCACTTGCAAGGCCGATGCCGACAATTACATCCTCTGTTACCTGTGCTTTTATTGCAGCACGTGCCCGTACACGCAAACGGTTACGGCTATCTTTGCCTTCAGCATCTATATATTCATAACGTGGTCTCAAGTCACCAGACCAGCTGAGTCTTTCCGGCCAGGAAGCCGCTTCAATATGTTTTTCAACTTTAGCCACAGCTTCATCAAGTTCCGCTTTTTTCTCAACCACAGCAGCAGTATTCTGAACTAATTCAACATTTTTCTGCTTAAGCCTGGAATTCTCCTGTTCAAGGCTATTCAGGCGTTGATTCATTTTCTCCATCTGGTTTATCAATGACTGGAATTGCTCATCACTGACCGCAGCGAGACCGCTGGTACTCAGGGCTAACAAAATGGCAACTGCAATTGGTCTTCTTATCACGTCTCTCTCCTGATTCCATACACTACCAGCTAAAATGGCAGCTTAGAATTTCCCACATCTCTAATCTGAAAATTTTAAATCTCAATTGTTACCGTTTCGTTACTTATTCCAATTTTTTAACCGGTTCCTCTGACTATTACATATATACAAAACTCTGCAAAGAAGTCTTGCTTAGTGTTGAATGATCACTTATCATTCTAATGTACTAGCGTGTTAATACACTAGACCATGTAGAGCGAATATTTATGAAACAACACGATGAGAAACAAAAGAACAGGTTAGCAAAAGCTGCTCGGTCACTATCTGAGGCTTTACTCAGCCTGGAGACACCAGCAGAAATTAAAGCTTTTCTTGAAGACCTGTGTACTCCAGCTGAAATCGAAGCAATGGTAGATCGCTGGCGTGTGGTTCAGTTGCTGGTACAGAAATATTCATATCGGGAAATTAACCAGCTAACAGGTGTGAGCGTTACCACTGTTGGACGGGTCGCCAGGTATATGGAAATGGGTGCTGGTGGCTATAGCACAGCATTGGAAAGGCTGGAAACAACACAGGGCTCGGGAGCATGAGCAGACTAAGAATTGCAATTCAAAAATCAGGACGCTTATCTGATAAGTCACTGGAATTATTAAAACGAAGTGGTCTGGAATTCACGCGTAGCAAAGATAAGCTGTTTTGGTATGGTCGTGATTTCCCGGTAGACCTGTTACTCGTAAGAAATGATGATATCCCACGTTTGTTGCTGGATGGAGTGTGTGACCTTGGTATTGTAGGTGAAAACATAGCCTATGAAGTAATGCTTGAAAGAAACCGTAAAGATGGTTTGCAGTGCCTGAAACAATTAGGTTATGGCCAATGCAGACTATCAATTGCAGTGCCTGAAAATCTGAAAATAACAGACAGTAAAGAATTACAGGGCAAACGAATTGCTACAAGTTACCCACAAATGACAAGATACTTACTCGCAGAAAAAGGCATCAGCATGCAAGTGAGCGAGCTCTCAGGATCGGTTGAAATAGCACCAAGTCTGGGCACGGCTGAGGCAATATCCGATCTGGTATCAACAGGTACAACGTTACGCGCAAATCACCTCAAGGAACTTGAAATTCTGTTCGAAAGCCAGGCTTCCCTATACCGTCAGAGCGATGTATTATCAGCTGAGAAACAGTCCTTAATGAATCAGTTATTAGCGCGGATTGAAGGTGTTTTACAGGCACTTAAAAGCAAATATGTCATGTTGCACGCACCACGAGAGGCCATTGCTCAGATCACTGCCCTGCTTCCAGGGGTTGAGCACCCATCCGTTATGCCTTTGGAAGGCAGCAATAGTCGGGTAGCCATTCACGCTGTCTGCAAAGAAGGTGTTTTCTGGGAACATTTAGAAGCCTTAAAAGCCGCTGGTGCATCAGCTATCCTGGTATTACCGGTTGAGAAGATGCTGGCATGAGTATCAACTTAAACATTATTGACTGGTCTTCACTGGATCCAGCACAACAGCAACGTTACTTACAACGGCCAACGCTTACTAGTGATGGCCGCAGCGAGGCGGTTGCCGAGATTATTAAACAGGTGAAACAACAGGGTGATTCAGCCCTCACCCAGTTCACTCTGCAGTTTGATGGCAGAGCGGCCAAATCACTAATGCTAACAAAAGCTGATCTTGAGGCGGCCACGGATCGAGTCCAGCCACAGGTGATGCAAGCTATTAAAGATGCCGGTGCACGTATCCGTAATTTTCATGCTGCTGATATGCCGGAAAACACTGAGATTGAAACTGCAACTGGGATCCAGTGTGAAGTTCGATATCAGCCACTATCGCCCGTAGGCATTTATATTCCTGGAGGCTCTGCGCCATTGGTCTCAACAGTATTAATGCTGGCGATCCCTGCAACACTTGCGGGATGCAAGGAGATCATAATGTGCTCGCCACCCGGAGCCAACGGGACGATTGCCGATGAAATCCTGGCAGCTGCCAATTATGCAGGCGTTGATCAGGTATTTTGTGCGGGTGGCGCCCAGGCAATAGCAGCCATGGCCTATGGAACCGAAAGCATTCCCCGTTGCTGTAAACTGTTTGGCCCTGGAAATGGCTGGGTTACCGAAGCTAAACAACAGGTCTCGCAGGATCCTCTGGGTGCTGCGATAGATATGCCTGCAGGTCCCTCTGAAGTGTTGGTGATTGCTGACCAGGATGCAGTCACCGGTAATGGCGCAGAATTCATCGCCTGGGATCTCCTTTCACAGGCGGAACATGGACCAGATTCTCAAGTTTTACTGGTAACAGATTCACAGAGTTTAGCAGCAGCGGTAATCGATAAACTTGAACAATTAGTGGTGCAGACAAGTCGGGTAGATATATTAGAACAATCGTTGAGTTCAGCGCGAATCATCACTGTTGAAGACTTGTCTCAAGCCCTGGAAATATCTGAGGCCTATGCGCCAGAGCACTTAATCATTAATACCAACAACCCGCGAGAGCTCGCTCATAAAGTGTGTAATGCAGGCTCTGTCTTTATTGGCCGCTGGACACCAGAATCTCTGGGGGATTATTGCTCTGGCACCAACCATGTTTTACCCACATACGGTTGGGCGCGTTCTTTTGGAGCACTCGGTGTCAGCGATTTCAAACGCAGAATGACCCTGCAAGAAGCAAGTCGTGATGGTTTGCAACTTATCGGTCCAACAGCAGTAGTCTTAGCCGAGGTTGAAGGTCTGGATGCGCATAAAATGGCAGTTCGTTCACGCCTCAACTTTATCGACAGATCACGAAAATGAAACCACAGGAAAGCACAATTTATTCTTTGGCGAGGCCTGAAATTGTGGCCATGAAGCCCTATTCATCAGCGCGTAGCGAAGCTGCGGCAGAAGGTGTACTGCTGAATGCAAATGAATCACCCTGGTCGTTAACAAACGCAGATTCGAAAGATATCAATCCCTCTACTGATCAGATGAATCGATACCCAGAACCTCAACCACAGTTATTAATTTCACGTTTGGCAATGCTTTACGGTGTCTGCCCATCACAATTACTGGTGACTCGTGGTAGTGATGAAGGGATAGATCTGCTGACTCGGGTTTTTTGTCGCGCGGGTAAAGATTCAATACTACAAAACACACCTGCTTTTGGCATGTATCGGATTGCCGCCCTCACTCAAGGTGCAAAGATTGTCTCCATTCCTCGCCTGGCAGAGGCCGGCTTCAGCATTGATACCGAAAAGTTGTTTGATACGCTTGAAACTAATGAGCGGATAAAACTGGTGTTCTTAACCACACCTAACAACCCGACTGGAGATTCAATCAAGCAGACGTTTTTACTTGATTTATTAGAGGCCACACGGGACCAGGCAATAGTTGTGGTTGATGAAGCCTATGCAGAATTTTCAAAGCAGCCTTCATTCGCTCCGTTAGTTTCAGAATACGAGAATTTGGTGATATTACGGACATTGTCAAAAGCATGGGCGGGAGCGGGTCTACGTTGTGGAAGTATGATTGCTAGCCCGGCTGTGATTGATCTAATGCGTCGAATAATAGCGCCATACCCATTAGCCACTCCAGTGACTGAATTAGCTGTACGTTTGTTGGAACCCAAAATACTGGAACAACAACAGCGACTGTTGGAAAGCATACAGATCAACAAACAACGCCTGCTCGGGATTCTGGAAAAGCAGGACTATATCAGCGATATATGGCCCGGCGACGCTAATTTTATTTTGCTTAGAACAGAAGATGCTGATGGCTTAATGCAACACTGCGCAAAGCAAAAAGTTATTTTACGGGCATTCAAAAATGAACCTTTATTACAACAATGCATACGAATTACAGTGGGTAGTGATAGCGATCTTGATGCCCTGGAAGCTGCCCTGGAGACCTGGAAAAGCGCATGAAACAGCATAAACGACGCATTTTATTTATTGACCGGGACGGTACCTTGATTGTGGAACCAGATGACAAGCAAATTGACAGTCTGGAAAAACTTGAGTTGATCGAGGGCGTCATCCCTGCTCTGCTACAGCTACAACAAGCAGGTTATGAACTTGTCATTGTTAGTAATCAAGATGGTATGGGTACAGAATCCTACCCGCAGCAGGATTTCGACATCCCCCACCAGAAAATGCATGATCTATTCAGCTCACAAGGCATCATATTCGTAGCCGAACATATAGACCCGCACTTTGAATATGAAAATTCCCCCAATCGCAAACCTGGTATCGGAATGTTGCTGGAATATTTGAAATCAGGT
>CAXMRK010000152.1:0-2297 GCA_964195815.1 uncultured Acidimicrobiia bacterium
CCAATAAGCCCTCACCTTTGGCCAGCCGTCCATCACCCAGATCACAGGCACTCATCACTACCAATTGTGAGTTGATTGCGGCTTGATAGATATCCCGGGCTGTCAGTAACCAGGACTGCTCCACACCCTCAGCGTCAGCGACCGATAAAGCCAGCCCTGCTAGAGTTGAACCCTGATTATTAAATATCCCATGGGTGGCAAAATGCAGAATATCTGCATCTGCAGCCCCTCCTTTCAGCACAGCTGAGCGGGTCGCCTGTAAGCCTGAGAATATTATTACCGGTTTCTCTTTTATATTCTCATCTGTACTCAGCTTATTGTCTGATAATTTGATTCGGGCCAAAGCAGCAATGGCTTCTGCCTCATAAGCGCTGCCGCGAAGTCGGGATAAGCCTAAAGCTTGTGGATATACCGATTCAATAGCTGAAGCATTTGGCTGGCTGATACTGCGATGATCATACTCAGGATCGGCGAAAATGCTCAGACTTCCCCAGCGGATACTCTCGGAATCGGCTGGCATCGCAGCGCTTTGCATATACGCCATGTAATTGATGCTATAACGCTGCAACCAATACTGATTACTAGCATTGGTAAGTTTCAAAGCTGAAAACGGTAAGTAGTTCAAAACACCATCGACTGATACTTGCAAACGATCGATTCCATCTGGCAGTCGTGGATCAAGCACCTTGCCCAGAAATTCTAACTCTGCCGTAATCCCAAGATACCCGCCTGGCCGTCTTAATGCTTGCCGAACTACTGCTACCTTTGCTTGTAGAATTTCTTTTGAAGGTAATTGATAAGTGTTTAGCTGTCCATTCGCCAGCACCCAAAGTACAGCGGTAGTTTCCCCAAGATAATAGGATAAGTGGGCCGTGTTTTCAGACAGCCAAGAAAGCTGGTCCTCAAGATTTAATCCAGCGTAGGCTGATGCGTTCGAATGTCGAGGCAAATTCTGCTGATCAAATGTTTCCAGTTCAGCAAGTACCTCCTGGTATTGGTGATTGAGTTGATTCAACTTATCGTTTTGCTGTTTTTCAATTGCAGACAGACGGATTGTAGCCAGGGCATTAAGCTGATCGCTCAAATGTCTACGTTTCGCAAGCTGCACTTGATCAAGACCAAACTCGTCAGCTTTCTTACTGACTGCTTCTCTCAAAGTTTGTGCACGTGCGCGCTCCGACCAGATTAGTGCTTTTTTCGACCATTCCTGATTATTTTCCTGTTGCCAGCGATGTAGATAGAGATCAATTAATTTTTCATAGGCATCACGCTGATGACCACTAAAGCTGGCGCGAAGATCTATACTGATATTTTCAGGTCGCATATTTGCAACCTGAATAATCGCGGCTTTAGCATGGGCTTCTGCCAAATCAAGTTGTCCAGAGCCCCAATATGCATCGACTAAAGTCATATTTACAAGGATCTGTTCACGTTCATAACCCGCCATTTTGTAGGATCGTAAAACTGACAACAACTGCTTGATTGCACCATCATAGTTTGCGATTTCAACTAAATACTTAGCATTGATGTAATTAGCATTGTTTTGCACATAAAATGTTTCTATTTCTGGCAATTTCAGCTTAACCTCATTGAGATATGTCCCAGCATTAACAAGCTGTCCTTTTTGTATTTCAACCTCAGCCAGCCTCAACAATGTGGCTACTATTCCTTTTTTGTTATCTAGCTGCTTCTCGAGATCTAATTGTTGTAAATAATATTTTTCTGCTAGCGCCAGGTTACCTTCTTCTTCTGCAATTCTGGCTTGCCGGTTATAAACTGAAGTAAGTAGTTTCTTATTTCCAATCAGAGCTAAAGAGTTCTCCAGCTCGCTAAACATAATCCTGGCACGTTGGTTATCACCTAAATGGGCATAAGTTTGCGCCATTCGATACCTATAAAAATCGATTTCAGCAGGGATTGACTGAGCAGCAATCAGCTCGGCACGCTGGTAATGCCTCAGCGCCGTTAACAAATCACCCGCACGGGTTTCAACTAGACCCAGAGTGTTTTGTGCACTTGCCTTACCCTTGGGGTTTCCCGTTTCCTCATGAAGATTGTAACTTTCTTCAAACTGCTTTCTGGCCTTGGCAATATCGCCCCGTTCGTAGTAAATACCACCGAGATTACCAATCAACAACCCCCTGGTCACCTGATCATCCCCGGCTAATACGTCAGGCTCCAGATCCCGATAGCAGGTCTCAGCACGCTCAAGAAATTGTTGATAATGCAAAATCAGACAACCGATATTACGTCCAGATAACTGTTGGTATAAGACCCCACGATTTTGCGGATCTTGC
>CAXMRK010000153.1:0-1905 GCA_964195815.1 uncultured Acidimicrobiia bacterium
GCAGCTATACGGGAACAATGTAAGCAGAAAAGCTGCAGTTGTTTATGATTTCCGGCTTTTATTATGCTATGAAGTTGTCTGGTTTTTTCTGATGGCTTGATCGCAAAGGTTGCTTCTAGAATTGTCTGACAATGGTTATAAATGGACAGGGCTTTACCATTGTTGCCCTGGGCAGCGTGACATCTCATCAGGCCGCGATAGTACTCTTCCGAGAGTGGGTCCAGCTCCAGTGCCTTTTCATACAGGGCGATGACCCTTTTGCAGTGGCCCCGGCTGCTGTAGAAACTGATCAGCTGTTTAATTATCCTTAATAACTTTGTTTGCAAACGTTCTCTTTGCGGCAGCAACCAGCCAGGCTGAGGTTCTTTTTCCATGAAATAACCATGATACAGGTCAAACATTCTGTGCATCCTGTGATCGATTTTTTTTATTTGCTGCGTTTCTGGATAAGACAACGCAGATTCCAGTTCTCCAAGGTTACGTTCATAGGCCCAGATATCCAGCCAGCAGAGTTGATCATTCAGGCTCAACTGACCGTTACAGACAATTAACACATCACAACCGAGTAGTTTTCGCAAGCGGGAAAGTGTTGAGGTAAATGAACTGTGAGCGTTATCACCATCAACATCCGGCCACAGTGCCTCGCAAAGCCGTACCTCGCTAACATCACGACCACCCATGGCGATCAGTGCCTTTAGCAGTTCTATCGGTTTATTTTTTCCTTTGCCATTAACGCTTATGGGTTTGCCATCCAGCAACACGCAGAAGCGGCCAAGCGTGTAGATCCTGACTCGCCATGGCCAGTTATCGAGGTGTAGAGGAGGGCTGTTTGGATATAACTTGCGTTTTTTTATCAGCATCTGCACGTAATCAACTTCAATATTGTTTTCCAGTGCCTTGATACATAGCCCGCACATGGTAGAGGGGCGCCACCAGTCCGTATTAAGGTAGTTTTTCTGCCTGCCGATGGCCATCGCCTGTACCAGCGCAGCAACAACTGCTTTATTATCTGTACGTGCATAGTAAAGTTCGGCCTGGCTTAGAAAAAGATTGAATCTCAGGAAACTGCTATTAATCTGATCAACCAGTGTGTTGGCTTGAGTCAACCAGCTTTCGGCCTTTTCATATTCAGCAAGCTCGACCAGTACCCTTGCCATGGCAATACATTTGAGTGCTTCAGGATAGGGGGGATGATGTTCGCCGGGTAGCGTATTGATCAGATTTTGCAGCAGGGACGATTGGCTCTGATCCAGAGCAACATGGGCTTGATTTAAAATTAAAGATTCTATCTCTTTAATTAATCCGGTACTGTCATTAAGTTCTACAGCGTTTTCAAAACACCCAAATTCTGCTAATAGTTTTGCTACTCTTTGACTTATTTCTGAGTGTTTTTCATTGGTTTTTGAATTATTGTTGTCCATGAATATGAATCAGATTTATGCTTATCCTATGTGCAATTCCATCAACAAAATTACTCTAATCTTGCAGGCTACCGAACTTTAGCTTATTGAATAATAATGAAATAGTTCAAAATTCAGCTGCAGTGACAATTTATCCCTGTTTTATCGGTAAAATCTTGATTTTAAGCAAGTATAGGCTTCTAGTTCAGAGAACGCGCAGCCTAACTCTTATTTACCTTGCAGAAAAATAACTACCTTTCACCGTAACAGTCAGAGTTTACTAATGAATCACCCATATAGGGTAAATCCATATTATTATTATGGTATTTTGCAAGGATTGTATTGGCTTGATTGGAAGTGAGGTAAATAGGGAAATTGATTTACTTTTGAAATGCGGGGAATGACCGCTGTTGGCCGTTTTGAGAAGTTGGAGCTAACGAAATGAATGACTGCTTTGCGGATATTGCCTGGTCAGGGAAGGCGAAATTCTTAAAACTTGAATTTG
>CAXMRK010000154.1:0-5008 GCA_964195815.1 uncultured Acidimicrobiia bacterium
GACAGACCACGATTATTTAATATTCTGAGTTTTCTGACACTATAAAAAGGGATGAATCCTTCTGTCGTTCTGCTTTTTATAGTGTTGCAGTATTCACCTTATTATTTCGATGTATCTGAAGCAACATTCTATAGTTGGAAAATATGACCCTGAGGTTTTAGACTCCATAAGGGATGGGGACAGGCAACAATTAATTAGTATTCTTAGTTTTCCGACACTATAAAAAGGAATGAAACCTACAGCGGTTCTGTGAACTAACGATGTTCATTAAATTTATTCTTTGAAATCAGGTGATTGATATGCCGAAATACCTTCAATAATGCAACACTATAATGCGCAGTTTGCTCAGGCTATAAAAAGCGGACAGACTAAAAGCTTTATGCAGGGACGGCCATTTAACCAGGGAGGAAATATCTAACTCGCTTTCGCGTATCAACGTACCCGTAGATTCCAAACCCCAGCAAGTACCTTTTAATTCCTGATTGCTTTTTTTGTGACATTAATTGATACAAACTCTTTAAGGTCGGTGTATCTGCTGTAAACCCTAAGTATCTTACCCACCCCCCCCTGGATACCCACGCAAACCGGCTTAAAACCGTCAATGTGTAGTAACTATTTCGACTGTTACCCCACTTGAGTTATTATTTATTTAAATATTACAGTAGGTTATAACTTTAATTCAATAGCACCCATAGCCACCATTTGAAACTTCAATCAAGTCTATTAAGGCCTTCCCCGAACTGCCCTGGTATCTCAGCACTGGTTAATATGCGGGTTAGCTCAAAATATCGGCAATAGCATCCGCATGCGCACCACTATCATTAAGAGCGGGTATATATTCAAGCACCCCTCCTCCAGCTTCAAGAAATGTTTCTTTTGCACGGATAGCGATTTCTTCTAGAGTTTCGATTCCATCCACTGCAAAACAGGGGCAAATAATCTGTACCCTCCGGACGCCTTCAGCAGCCAGCTTCTCCAGCCCCGGCTCAAGGTAAGGCTGTAACCACGCAGCTTTACCAAAACGCGATTGATAAAACAGCTTGTATTGCTCTGATTTGAGCCCCAAACGCTCAACAATTGCTGCGACTGTAGCCTCTGAATGCTGTCGATAGGGATCGCCTCGCTGATCCAGCAGTTGTGGTAATCCGTGAAATGAAAATATTAATAAATCTGGCTGCCCATGCTTGGCTTGCCAATCAGTAATAGAATCAGCAACCGCTTGCTGCCATCCAGGATGCTGATAGTAATCACGAATTAGATTTAATTTGGGTATGTCATATTTAGGCCGGTAATAATCGACTACCGCATCAAATACTGAGGCGCTTGTGGTTGAAGAGAATTGTGGATACAGCGGTAATACTGTGACCTGCTCAATTCCGTTACTGGAAAAACTATCGAGTGCTCTTTTTATTGATGGTTCACCATAACGCATACCCAGCTCAACCTGATGCTGTGGCAGTCGAAGCCCTGTCTTGTCTGCTAGTTGTTGTGAATAAAATCGCAACGGTGAGCCTTCTGGCATCCATACCTGACGATATATTTCCAACGTCTTGCTGCTACGAAAAGGTAAAATCAACAGATATAGAATACTCAGCCATAACAAACGCGGTAAATTTACTACTCGTGGATCTCCAAGAAATTCTGCTAAAAACTTTCTCACTGATTTTCTATTGAGTTCTTCTGGAGTTCCCAGATTCACAAGCAGAAGTCCCTGCTTCTTGATGGCATTTTGTCCATTATTATGACGATTTTGGGGTAATTTCTCTGGATTAGACAAAATATTTTCTCTCGTGGCTAAAATACAACATTATGCTTATTCACTGATAACTCAAACCTATCAACATAGCTCAAAAACCAAAATTTGCTTTGAACTCAATGAAGATTTTCACCGCATTCATCAAAATTCGCCTAATTGTAGCGTTTTATTATTGTCGCATCCATACAACAGTTAAAACTTGATTGCTTATGTTTCACATATTAACACTCTAACACCCTGTTTTTTTTGCCCTTTTCTGCTAGACTATTGTTTAAGTGTTACTGACAATTAATTGTCTATACACACTCATTTTGGGAGCAGAGATAAGCTTGTGCGTCAATTTTTACTAACACTGTTGCTGATTTTTTCAGCGTGGTCGGTATCGGCTGCGCCGTTTGCCTATTCCGTTAACTCAAACGGCGTAGACAGCAATACTTCCGATAGCCTCTACAGAATCAATCTCGCAAATGGTAATGCTACTCGGATCAGTAAAGTCAGGCCTCTTGAACCATTGATTAACTCAGATGTTGAAGGCCTCGCCTTCGCCCCGGGTGGCGCTCTGTATGCTGTAGATGATGCCGATGAAACATTGTTAACCATTGACATTGGCTCAGGTTTAGCACAAGCGGTCAATGGTAACCCTTTCAATTTAAACTTAACCAGCGGCCAGAATTATGACTTTGGCTTAACTTTTACCTGCACAGGTGTTTTGTTGATGGCATCTGATAACAAACAGACACTCTACCGAGTCGATGAAGTACTTGGTGAAGCCATAATTGTTGGTGGTGGTGCGACTCTCAATGCCCCAATTACAGCTCTGGCAGCCTGGGGTGACCAAGTTTATGGGCTTGGGCAGGGAAGCAGTGGCAACAGTAGCCTTGCTCCAAACCTGTATTCAATAGATATAGATACTGGCACAACAACGCTTGTTGGCCCACTTGGCAGCGCCGCTAAACTATATGTAAACGGTGGCTTGGCATTTGATGCAAATGGAGTTCTTTGGGCTGTCACAGACCGCTTCAACATCAACAATAATGACTTTCCATCGCAAATTCTAAAAATTAATTTGCTTACAGGTAAAGCTACGGCAATTGCAGAGACCGCTGTAATTGGACTTGAGAGCCTGGCTATCAGCGAGCCTATGGGCTGTGATGAACCGAATGGTGATAGAAGTCCTGTAAGCGTCCCAACTCTTGGCCCATCTTCAATTCTACTCATGGTTCTTTCCTTGTTGTTCATCGGCGGCCTGAATATTCGCAGTAAAAACTAAACCCCAGGTTTAGGCTCTCAAGCCGGATAATGTCAGCTTCTATCCATAAAAACACTTCAAGCAATGACGTGCACAAGCATGTGCGATAAACTGTTCTGCAAGTTTGTTGGGATTAATAGTAACTACTAATCTATTTACAGTAGAAATAGTCAAGAATTTGGAGAACAATAATGGGTGGAATAAGTGTCTGGCAATTATTAATTTTACTGGTGATCGTGCTGGTAATTTTTGGCACCAAGCGTTTACGCAGTGCCGGCAGTGATCTTGGTGGAGCAATCAAAGGTTTCCGCGAAGGCATGTCTGCTGAAGATGGCGAAGAAAAATCAACCGAACAGCTAACTGCTGACAGCCCGGCACAAGATACCAGCGCTGCGCAGGAACGAACAGCTGTAGACCCCAAAAACGATAATAATCAGGGATAGCTTAAATGTTCGATATCGGCTTTGCCGAACTCGCCCTGCTGATGTTAATTGGGTTGATTGTGCTCGGCCCCGAGCGCTTGCCCCGAGTCGCTCGAACCATCGGCCTGTATGTACGAAAAGCCAGAAATGCATGGGGCAATGTTAAGCAGTCCGTCGAGGCTGAGCTCGATGCAGATGAGATACGTAAGGCGTTGAGCCAAGTTAAAGGGGAAGTCAAAGCTACAGGGGATAGTCTAAGAAGCACTCTGAATACTGAAATCTCTATAGCAGAAGAAAAGCCTACTGAACAATCACCTGAGCCGTCCCCACAACTTCAAAGCCCGGTAACTGATCAGGCAACAACAGATAATGATTAAGGCTGACAAAGAACCTCATAACGAAGCAGAAGAATCTGCTGAAATGACCATTATTGGCCATCTCGTTGAGCTGCGCACCCGACTCCTGAAGGCGTCTCTCGCGATTATCATTGCCCTATTGGTGTTGCTACCATTTTCCGGCGAACTTTACGCACTGCTATCAGCGCCATTACTCGCACATCAACCAGAAGGCTCACAGATGGTGGCCATTGATGTCGCCTCACCGTTCTTAGCCCCTTTCAAGCTCACTTTAATGGTAGCGTTGTTGGCTGCCGTACCCGTCATCATCTATCAATTATGGGCTTTTGTGGCTCCTGGCTTGTATCAGAAAGAAAAATATATCACTCGGCCCTTACTGGTCTCAGCCACACTGCTTTTTTATGCGGGCTGTGCATTCGCCTACTTCGCCGTATTTCCATTGATGTTTGGTTTTTTTGCTAGAGTAGCGCCTGAAGGCGTTTCGGTAATGACTGATATTTCTCGCTATCTGGATTTTGTTATTACCCTGTTTCTGGCATTCGGTCTTGTGTTTGAAGTCCCGGTGGCTACGATTATTCTGGTAGCTCTCAGAGTAACAACACCAGATAAACTAGCAGCGAAGCGTAGCTATGTCATTGTTGCTGCTTTCGCTATTGGCATGCTGTTGACACCGCCAGATATAATTTCACAAACGCTATTGGCTGTACCCATGTGGTTGCTGTTTGAGATAGGTATCATTTTATCTCGAATATTGGTGCGCAAAACCACTGAAGAAAATCTTGAAAACTCGACCGACACTCCCTCAGAGACTGCTAAAGAATAACCTGAGTCTGCTCCGAGTTATCATCGCCAAACGTATTATTAGCAAGCAAGTCATTTGACTTTTCTATTTCAGAATCAGCCAAAATATCCCGCCAGCATAGATATTGCAGCACAAACATTATTGCTAAAGCCAACAACCAAACGACCACAACAGGCAATAGAGAAATTGCTCCTGCCAAGGGCGTAGAGCCCAGAGATATCAACAAGATCGCACTGATGATTGATACCAGAACAATGGCAGCAATCCAGACCAGCACCAGGCGAAGACCTAACATACTCAAAGCGCGCCAATTAGCCATTGTTGCATTCAGGCCTAGCATCACTGCCTTGATGATGGGTGTCCCCCGAAAAGCGATCTCCGGCAACGCCAACCAGGTACAAAAACTGATCACGACCGCGCTCA
>CAXMRK010000155.1:0-4308 GCA_964195815.1 uncultured Acidimicrobiia bacterium
TTTGTAGGGCGTGTAGGGCGTGATACTTTCAGAGATTCCCTCGCGGTATTGCCACAACTCTTCCATCTGCGAACCCGACTGGCTAATAACCCCATCCATTAGCCAGCCAGCATCAAAGCTCTGCTCAAAGACTGACATTGAGGCATCTTCATCTGTGTCGAACTCGCACAGCACATAATACGGTGCATCTGATTCCAGAGGTGCATTTAGTTGCCGATGCTCACAGACCTTTGTCAGTGCTTTATCGCTGAAAAACTCAAAGGCGGATAAATTGAGCTGTTGTTGACAACTCTGGTACATCTCCATCACAGCATCCATGGATGCACAGGCCAATAACATCACGGTTTGTTCAGCTGGCTGCTTAGATAAACCCATGGTAGCCTCAACAATAAAGCCCAGGGTACCTTCACTACCAACAAATAAATGGCGCAAATCATATCCACTGGCATTCTTGATCAAACCACGGTTGAGCTCAAGAATTTCGCCTGTGCCAGTAACAACCGTCAAACTTCGAACCCAGTCCCGGGTCATTCCATATCGTAGTACGCGGATTCCACCAGCATTAGTGGCAATATTGCCACCTACTTCAGAACTCCCTTCAGCAGCAAAAGAAACCGGGTAAAACAAGTCTCGCTCAAGCGCAAATGCCTGTAATTGTGCAGTTACCACCCCCGCTTCAACTTTAACGCTTCTTTCCAAAGCGTTGAAGTCAGAGATTTTACGCATTTTCTCAAACGACACCACCAATTCACCTGCGCTGGCAACAGCACCGCCTGATAACCCGGTACGTCCGCCTGAGGGCACCAGGGAAAGGTCTAGTTTTCGTGCCAGCAATACTAACGCCTGCACCTCATCAATACTACGCGGAAACACTACAGCCAGCGGATTGGGCTGACGAAATCGTGTCCAATCCTGGCCGTATATTTGCCGCTTTGCAGGGTCTGAGTGTATTTCCAGATCTGGTAATTCGGCTTGTAAAGCTTCGAGCTGAGCCATCTTGTCTATCCGTTTTCCTGTTTTCTCACCAGTATTTATATTAACCCGCATAAATACTGTAAATATCTATTGAAAATTAGCAATATTGGCTTGCGCATAACTGCCTATAGCGTGAGAATGATAGATTACTAATCTAAATATGTATCCTATCATGACCGACTCAGAAAATAGCCCTGTAAACAGCTCTAACCAAGCTCATTCTTTGGATAAATCACGGATAAATATCCTGCTCCTGGAAGGCTTGCACCCACTAGCCAGAAAATCACTCGAAAATCATGGCTATACCAACATTACTGAGCACAAAAGCTCACTAACGGGTGAAGATCTGATAGCTGCGCTCAAAGGTGTCCATTTTGTAGGTATTCGTTCGCGTACCCAGCTCACAGAAGAAGTGATTAAGTCAGTTGATAAACTGGCCGGAATTGGTTGTTATTGTATTGGCACCAACCAGGTTGATCTGCTTTCCGCAGAGCTCGCTGGAATCCCGGTTTTCAACGCTCCTTTTTCAAACACACGCAGCGTTGCAGAACTGGCAATTGGCGAAATGATTATGATGATGCGCGGAATCCCGCAACGCAATGCCGCTGCACATCGCGGAGAATGGCTAAAAACGGCAACGGGATCTACCGAAATACGTGGTAAAACCCTGGGTATTATTGGCTATGGTCACATCGGCTCACAACTTGGCGTACTTGCTGAAGGCCTGGGTATGCGGGTCATTTATTACGATATCGTCGATAAATTACCCATGGGTAACGTTAATCCGGTCGATACATTGGATCAGTTGCTGGCTCAGAGTGATGTTGTCAGCTTACATGTTCCGCAAACGGATGCCACCTATAAGATGTTTGGTGCAGAGCAGATCAATAAAATGCCAAAAGGCAGCTTTTTGATCAATTTGGCACGTGGAACAGTAGTACAGATTGAGGCGCTACATGCGTCGATAGAATCTGGCCATCTGGCAGGATCTGCGATTGATGTTTTTCCAGTAGAGCCTAAATCTAATACCGAAAATTTCATATCGCCTCTTTGTGGGCTCGATAATGTGATTTTAACCCCACATATTGGCGGTAGCACTCTCGAAGCACAACAAAATATCGCCAGAGAAGTTACCGGAAAATTAGTCAAATACAGTGATAACGGCACCAGTTTGTCAGCGGTCAATTTTCCAGAAGTCTCAATGCCCGATCATGCCGGTAGCCATCGAATTCTTCATATCCATGAAAATCATCCTGGTATTCTGCAACAAATCAACCATGTTTTCTCCGAGAATAACGTCAATATTTCTGCACAGTACTTACAGACAGATGAGCGCATTGGTTATGTTGTGATGGATATTGAAGCTGAGGAAACAGGTGGCTTACTAATGGATCTGAAGTCTATCCCGGCAACTATTCGCTGCCGGATGCTATATTAGCCAAGCTCATGGCATTCCGGTCTTTGGTCGCTACGAGCATACAGCGACATTTGTGCTTGCATACACATCCGGGGCCTCACTGAACAGCGCGCTATTCATCAGAGGATACCGGGGCCAGGCCCGGCATGACACACAATTGACCTAAGGCCGGCATTAAAACCATTGCTGTGCACTATTTATTTCTGGATACCGGCTCACGGCCGGCATTAAAACCATTGCTGTGCAATGGTTTTAACTTTGTTATAATCCGCGCCCTTTTACCCCATTCAATGAAGTGCTACAGCTATGTTCCGTCTAGGATTTAAAAGATACCGCGTTAGTGCACAAAACGATATTCTCTCTGGTCTAACTGTATCGCTGGCACTGGTTCCCGAAGCACTGGCTTTTGCCTTTGTTGCGGGTGTTGATCCACTGGTGGGTTTGTATGCTGCTTTCATGGTTGGCTTATTAGCCGCTATTTTTGGTGGCCGGCCGGGAATGATTTCAGGTGCAACCGGTGCAATGGCAGTTGTTATGGTGTCGTTGGTGGCAGAACATGGTGTTGAGTATCTCTTCGCAGCCGTGGTATTGACGGGACTTTTACAAATATCAGCAGGTGTATTAAAGCTGGGAAAATTTATTCGAATTGTGCCTTACCCAGTGATGTTGGGTTTTGTTAACGGCCTGGCAATTGTTATTTTCCTCGCCCAGCTTCAACACTTTAAAGTTGATATCGATGGGGTCAATCAATGGATGTCTGGCAACACCCTGCTGATATTCTCCAGCCTGGTTATTCTCACCATGGTGATTATTCACTATTTGCCCAAGCTCACCCGGGTTGTACCATCTTCACTGGCAGCTATTGTAGTAGTCTCGCTGCTGGTAATAGGCCTGAATATCGATACTAAGACAGTGGGGGATCTGGCATCAATTAAAGGCGGCTTTCCCCAGTTCCATCTGCCAGCCGTTGCAATCAACCTGGCAACTCTAAAAATAATCTTCCCCTATGCAATCATACTGGCTGCCATCGGCCTGATTGAATCCTTACTAACATTATCCTTAATTGATGAAGTAACAGATACCGTTGGCAGCAGTAACCGAGAATGCATCGGCCAGGGTATCGCAAATACTACCACTGGCCTGTTCGGTGGCATGGGTGGCTGTGCAATGATCGGCCAGAGCATGATCAACATAAATTCCGGTGGTCGAACCCGTCTGTCAGGCATTTCTGCTGCCCTGTTTCTGCTTATCTTTATTTTATTCGCATCCGGACTGATAGAACGTATTCCGATGGTCGCGCTGGTGGGTGTGATGTTTATGGTCGTATTAGGTACTTTTGAGTGGTCCAGTGTTCGTATCTTTAACAAAATACCACGCCATGATGCCTTTGTTCTGGTACTGGTTTCTGGGGTAACAGTAGCTACCGATCTGGCGATTGCTGTGATTGTCGGTGTTATCGTTTCTGCACTTGCCTTTGCATGGGAGCACGCTAAGCACATTCATGCACATACATATATTAATGAACACGGATCCAAAGTTTATGAATTGAACGGTCCGTTGTTTTTTGGCTCTGTAAAGAATTTTCGTGACCTGTTCTCACCTGCTGATGATCCAAAAGATGTGATTATTGAATTCCAAAATTCCAGGGTAACCGATCACTCTGCTATTGAAGCGATTGATTCGCTTGCCGTGCGTTATATCAAACGCGGAAAAAAACTCCATCTTCGGCACCTGTCTAAAGACTGCACCAAACTACTGGATAAAGCAGGTAACCTGGTTGAGGTAAACCGCCTGGAAGACCCGCATTACCATGTAGCTGATGACAAGCTTGGTTAGAGAACAAAGGCCGGTACTTAGCTGCTGAGGTTACTTCATCAAGGTATTTATAACGATATCCGTATAGCTAACCAAACCAA
>CAXMRK010000156.1:0-3625 GCA_964195815.1 uncultured Acidimicrobiia bacterium
TGTTAGTTAGAGTATAGCCAGTTCAGTTGAGTGTGTACGGATTATGCGCACTAAAAACTGAACTACATGGCTAATTTAAAATCAAATTCTGGCATTTTAAAAGACCTGTCAGCTGGTGACTGGTAAACTATGGCGATCGGGTAAATCACCCAGTTTGGAATAATTCATGCAATTTAAGCCTGCAGTCTGGACAACTTCAATTTCAAGCTGTCTAGCATTATTAATGTGTTGGCCTGCTTATGCACAAACGCGCGAGCAGAGTTCACTCAAGTTACCAGAAGGCTGTCCTCTGGTGCGCACTCAATTTGAGCCGCCTGACTTGAAAAGCCGTATCAACATGCCGATTGATATTGAAGCCGATGGTGGAGATTTTTTAAGACCTGTATCAGTGTTTACAGGTGATGTAATTGTCAGCCGTGGTGACCAGCGATTACAAACCGAGCTTGTGAAATATAATTTGGATGAAAAGTTTCTACAAATCCCGGGAATGCTGGAATATGAAGATGCTGGTATTTCTTTGCGCGCAGAAAGTGCTGAATACCTGCTGGCAGAAGAATCGGGTGTGTTTCAAGTAGTTGATTATCAGATTGATAGCAACAACAGTAAGGGGCATGCTAACAATGTTCGAGTTACCCAGGGTAATCAGCTGAGTATGGATGGGGTGGTATATACCACCTGTCAAGGTGAACAGCCGGACTGGCAGATTGTCGCCAAAAATATATCAATCAATGCAGACACCGGTCGTGGTACTGCCCGCAGCGCCAAGCTGGAATTGAAAGGTATACCGGTGTTGTATACCCCCTGGCTTAGCTTCCCTATTGATGATCGCCGACAAACGGGTTTTCTCTATCCTTCAATTGGGACTTCCAACGATAGTGGTCTTGACTTATCTATTCGGTGGTACTGGAATATCGCAAGCAATCAGGACTTAACCCTGACCCCACGTTTGATTACAGATCGCGGATTTATGCTCGGAACTGAGTACCGCTATATGACTCCGCGGACCAATAATAGTCTCGACATTAAATATCTGGCAGATGATAAGACGACTGGTGATGACCGCTATCGCTACAAACTTAATCATTTTGGGCTGATTAACTCTCAATGGCAGACTAAAATTTTAGTTGACCGCGCCAGTGACCAGGATTATTTTTCTGATTTTGGCAATTCGCTAATCCAGGCATCTCTTCAGTTTTTACGTTCCCAGGCTGGTATTACAGGCCGGGGTCTTTACTGGGATTTTGAATTACAGGCCGATGATTTTCAGGTGCTGGATAAAGATATAAACCCAAAATTCGGGCCCTATAGCCGTCTACCACAGTTACGCTATCGGCTGGATATGCCGATTGGGAAAAGTCGTTTTGATTTTCGCCTGGATAGTGAATTAGTGGCATTTGATCATGATGAAGGGGTCACGGGCGGACGTGCTGATGTTTTCGGTCAGGTACTTTGGAGCTTTGAGGAAGCAGCGGGATTTATCCAGCCAGCTTTAGGTTATCGGCTAACCCAATATTCATTGGATAGTAATGAAAGTTTTGCCGATGACTCGCCCGATCGAACGAATTTGATTGCCAGTCTGGATGCGGGGCTGTTTTTTGATCGTACTTTGAAAAATGGTGATCAGCAAACGCTGGAACCCAGATTCTATTATTTGTATGTGCCTTACGAAAACCAGGATAATTTACCAGACTTTGATACAGATAAAATGACCTTCGGCTTTGGCCAGCTGTTTCACTACAATCGATTTATTGGTGCAGACAGACAAGGTGATGCCAATCAGCTTACCGTGGGTTTGACCAGCCGAACGATCAGCTCTGATGAGGGTAGGGAACGCTTTAATATTAGTCTGGGCCAGATTTTTTACTTCGATGACCAAAAAGTGCAGCTTAAACCACAAGATCCGGTTAATAAATCAGGCACTTCAGCGTTTATTGCAGAGTCCAGCTGGTACCCTTCACAAGTTTGGGCAACCAGAGCGGGGCTGCAATGGAATGTGGATGATAATGCCCTGGATGTTGGCTATGCCGGCATTAACTACCATTCTGCGAAGGATGTTCAGCTTGGATTTGAATACCGCTACCGCGTTGATTCTGTAGATCAGTTTGATATTCGTGCGGCTGTCCCTCTCTCACCTCATTGGCGATTAATGGGGCGCTGGAATAATGATCGTGATGAAGCCGGGACCCTTGATGCAATGGTTGGTTTTGAATACAGTAGCTGTTGCTGGGCTATGCGCTTGATGGGACGACGATACCTACGAAATAATGAAGGCGAAACCCGTACTGGCATTTACCTGGAATTTGAGCTCACAGGTCTTGGTATTATTGGACGTGAGCCATACCAATTGTTTAACGACCGCAAGTTTTAGTCTGTATAGTTCATAAATACAGGTACAATAACGCTCTATTTGATAGATATAGATAACCAGATATGACTATGAAATCCACTGTTCAAATTATTTTGCTGTTACTTCTTTCAGTGCTGCAGTTTTCCAGCCCTAAAATAGTAGTGGCAGAAACACAGGTTATAGACTCCATTGTGGCGGTCGTCAATGATGATGTCATCATGCGAAGTGAGCTTGATCAAGCTGTTCTCGGCGTGATGGATCGAATCCGTCAGTCAGGTGGTAATATGCCAGGAAAAGACCTGCTGGAAAAGCAGGTTATAGAAAATTTAATCACCACAAAACTACAGGTACAGCGTGCTGAAGCAACGGGTATCCAGATGAGTGATAATGATATCGATGTAGCTCTGGCTCAAGTATCTCAGCAAAACAATCTCACTATAGATCAGTTACGTGTTGCTATTGAGCGGGATGGATTTGATTTTTCAGAATTCAGACGCAGTCTGGGTGAAGATATGCAGTTGCGTCAATTACGTCAACGGATAGTCAGTAGCATGGTTAATGTGACTGACTCAGAGATTAATTTATTACTTGAATCTCGTAATTTGGATCAGGGTGAATACCTTATTTCACATATTATGATTACTCTACCTGAGGGTGCTACTCCGGAACAATTAGCTAAAGGTGCCGATACGATTGCTGATGTTTATGGACGCTTACAGGAAGGCATGGATTTTAAATCGGCTGCTATTTCTTACTCTGAAGCTCCAGAGGCGTTAGATGGTGGTGTCGTCGGCTGGAGGGATTTAAATTCAATTCCCCGCTATTTTGCAGAAGCACTCGAACCACTTGGGCCGGGGCAGTATACACAGGCATTGCGGAGTCCGGCGGGTTTTCATATTTTTCGTGTCGATGATAAACGCCAACGCGGCAAGGTTGTTGTAAAAGAATATCAGGCTCGGCATATCATGGTTGAGGTGACTGAATTACGTACAGCACGTCAGGCCATGGATAAAATCATGGATATCAAAAGTCAGCTGGTAAATGGTGCTGATTTTGAAGAGCTTGCAAAAGCAGAATCTGATGATAAAACCAGTGCAAATTTGGGTGGTGAGCTGGGTTGGTTTGTTCCAGAAAAATATGGCGACCGGATGAAAAACATGCTGGAAGGACTGGAAGTCAATGGTGTTTCAGAACCATTTCAAACAGAGGCGGGTTGGCACATAACCCAGTATCTAGGCCAGCGAGAAGTTGATCGCACTGAAGAAACCACCAGAAATG
>CAXMRK010000157.1:0-6582 GCA_964195815.1 uncultured Acidimicrobiia bacterium
TATATCAATGATTACAAAAATACTGAAGTTGATGGTAAGCCAGCACTTGAAGTTACCCTAAGGTATCTACAAGGCCGTGGCGTAATTGAATCCATGAAGCGCATCAGTCGCCCTGGGTTGCGTCAGTATTGCGGTAAGGAAGATTTGCCTAAGGTTCTTAATGGACTGGGTATTGCTGTGATCAGTACATCTAAAGGCATCATGACAGATGCAAGTGCACGTGCCGCCGGTTTTGGTGGTGAAGTGCTCTGCATTGTGTCTTAAGGAAGTAATACTATGTCACGTATCGCAAAAGCCCCGATCACAATACCTGCTGGTGTTGATATCAATATTGATGGCCAAAACGTAAAAGTTAAAGGTCCAAAAGGCACGATGGAACTGAACCTTCACCCAGCAATTGATGCGGTGATGGAAGATGGAATCTTACAGATCCAGGAGCCCGCTAAAGGTAATTTAGCTATGGCAGGCACAATGCGTGCACTGCTGAATAATCTGGTCGTTGGTGTAACTAGCGGCTTCGAAAAGAAATTGAAGCTGGTTGGTGTAGGCTATCGTGCTGCAGTTCAGGGTAACAATCTGAACCTCACACTTGGTTTTTCCCATCCAGTGAATTATGAAATCCCTGAAGGCATTGTTGTGGAAACACCCAGCCAGACGGAGATCATAATTAGTGGGTCCGATAAGCAGAAAGTTGGACAGGTTGCAGCTGAAGTACGCGCATTTCGTCCACCTGAGCCTTATAAAGGCAAGGGCGTGCGTTACGCGGATGAATATGTCGCACGTAAGGAAGCCAAGAAAGCCTAAGGGCATTCTTGTTGAGAAGGAAAGAGCAGAATGGCTATTAACAAGAACACCGCACGTATTCGACGCGCTCGTAAAACTCGCGCCAAGATTCGTATTCTGGGCGTACCGCGTTTAAGCGTACATCGTACCGGACAATACATTTATGCCCAGGTTATTTCACCTGAACATACTGTTATTGCTAGCGCTTCCACTTTGCAAAAAGATATTCGGGATGGCTTAAAAGGTGCCAAGAATATTGAAGCCGCGACGGCTGTAGGCAAAGTAATTGCAGAAAAAGCCCTGGCAGCTGGAATCAAAGAAGTAGCTTTTGATCGCTCAGGTTTCCGCTATCACGGTCGTATTAAAGCGTTAGCAGACTCAGCCCGTAAGAACGGTTTGCAGTTCTAAGCTGGCTATAGAAACGAATTTAAACAGGTAACAATACAATGGCGAATAGAGATAACGATATCGGCGACGGCATGCTGGAAAAACTGGTAGCAGTCAACCGTGTTGCCAAAGTAGTAAAAGGTGGTCGTCAATTCGGCTTTACTGCGTTGAGCGTAGTCGGTGATGGCAATGGCAAAATTGGTTTTGGTTATGGCAAAGCACGCGAAGTGCCTTTGGCTATCCAGAAATCAATGGAAAAGGCCCGTCAGAACATGATCACTATCAGTTTAAAAGGTGATACTTTGTGGCACCCAATCAAATCACGTCACAGTGGTTCGCGTGTTTACATGCAACCAGCATCAGATGGTACCGGTGTCATTGCTGGTGGCGCGATGCGTGCAGTATTTGAAACTGTTGGAGTACATAACGTACTGGCCAAGAGTAATGGTTCTAATAACCCGATTAATCTCGTTCGGGCTACAATCAAGGGTTTGCAAAGCATGCAAAGTCCTGAAACTGTAGCGGCTAAACGTGGTAAATCAGTAGATGAGATTATGTCGAATCATGGCTAATAAAAAACAAATGAAAGTAACTCTGGTGCGTTCAACTAACGGCACCATTGGTAAGCACCGTGAAACTGTTCGTGGTTTAGGTCTTCATCGTATCAACCATTCGGTTGTGCTTGAAGATACACCGTCAACACGTGGCATGGTTAACAAGGTTTATTACCTGGTACGAGTGGAAGAAGCCTGATTTATATCAGAGATTTTTTTGCGCCCCACTATAGGAAAGTACGAAAATGAAATTGAATACAATTAGCCCGGCTCCGGGTAGTAAAACTGACCGTAAACGTGCAGGTCGTGGTATTGGTTCTGGTTTAGGTAAAACTGCAGGACGTGGCCATAAAGGTCAAAAATCCCGTTCCGGTGGCAAAGTTAAAATCGGTTTTGAAGGTGGTCAGATGCCTTTACAGCGTCGCTTGCCAAAAATTGGTTTTGCATCGCGTCAGGCTAAATATTCTGCTGAAATCCGTTTGTACCAGATTGAAGTCATGAAGGCTGATGTTATTGATTTTGATGTACTGGTTGAGGCCGGTATGATCAGTCGTAATATCAAGAAAGTTAAAGTGATTAATACCGGTGAAATTACTCGCGCAATTACTTTGCAGGGTCTGATGGCTACCAAGGGTGCTAAAGCTGCCATTGAAGCTGCGGGTGGTAAGGTCGAATAATGTCACGTAACGCGTCACAAATAACAGACACACTGGGAAGCATGGGTCGGCTGAAAGAACTACGCCGTCGTATTATGTTTGTCATCGGTGCGCTGATTGTTTTTCGTATTGGTACTTTCGTGCCGGTTCCGGGAGTCAATCCGGCTGCACTGGCTTCCCTGATGGATTCACAGAAAGGCACCATTATTGATATATTCAATATGTTTTCTGGTGGTGCGTTATCGCGTTTCTCATTATTTGCTTTGGGTGTTATGCCGTATATTTCGGCCTCTATTATTATCCAGTTAATGACTTCAGCAGTTCCGCATTTAGCGCAACTGAAAAAAGAAGGTCAGTCTGGGCGTAATAAAATTACCCAATATACACGTTACTTTACTTTGGTATTATCAGCATTCCAGGGTGGTGGCGTCGCGTTCGCCTTGCAGGCACAGAGTGCTGGTTCTTCACTGCCAATCGTTATGGCGCCTGGTTTTGGATTTATATTTACTGCGATCGTTTCACTCACAGCAGGTACATTATTCCTGATGTGGTTAGGTGAACAGATTACCGAACGCGGTATTGGTAATGGTATCTCACTGCTGATTTTTGCAGGTATCGTAGCAGGTTTGCCTGCAGCGATAGGTGGTACTTTATCCTTAGCTCAAAATGGTCAGTTATCACCACTAATCGTGTTATTCCTTGCTGTGTTGGCCTTTGCAACAATTGCTTTCGTGGTCTTTGTTGAACGTGGTCAGCGCAAAATTACAGTTAATTATGCGCGTAGACAGGGCAAGGTCGCTTATCAGAACAATGCAACTCATTTGCCATTGAAGGTAAATATGTCTGGTGTTATTCCAGCCATTTTCGCCTCAGCGCTGGTGATGTTTCCAGCCACAGTATCGACCTGGTTCGGTCAGTCCAGTGGCGCGCGTTGGTTGCAGGATATTTCAGCAGCTTTAACACCGGGTACTTTACCTTACTCGATATTTTATTCAGCACTAATTGTGTTTTTCTGTTTCTTCTATACAGCTATTGTTTTTAACTCAAAAGAAACGGCTGATAATTTGAAGAAATCTGGTGCGTTTATACCAGGAATTCGTCCTGGCAAGCAAACCGCAGAATACATTGATCGGGTGCTTACACGGCTGACTTCAGTTGGCTCGATGTATTTGGTAGCAGTTTGTTTGTTGCCAGGTTTTCTAATCGCAATGTGGAACGTGCCGTTTTATTTCGGCGGTACTTCATTGTTGATTATTGTTGTTGTGATTATGGATTTCATGTCACAGGTTCAAGCGCATTTGATTTCACATCAATACGATGGCTTGATGAAAAAGACTAATATGAAATCTTATGGTCGTTCCGGGGTTGTCCGGCGCTAAGAAAAAATAGAGTGTCCATTTGATGGGGCACCACGGAGAAAACGATGAAAGTTCAGGCTTCAGTAAAGAAAATTTGTCGCGATTGTAAAATTGTTCGACGCAAACGTGTTTTGTTTGTTATCTGTAGTAAAGATAAAAAACATAAGCAACGTCAGGGCTAATTTTAAAGTCGACAACGTCTTTAATTATTACTATATTTAGGTTACAATACGCCGTTTGACTAATCCCAATGGGAATGGCAGACAGCAGTAGAATCAGGAGAATGCGATGGCTCGCATAGCGGGTGTCAATTTACCAGTGCAGAAGCACACATGGGTCGGCCTTACCAGTATTTATGGTATAGGTCGCACACGAGCGTATCAGATTTGTAGCGCCGCTGGTGTAGAACCAAGCGTTAAAATTCGCGATCTTACCGATCCCGATGTAGAAAACATTCGTAACGAAGTTGCTAAGTTTTTTGTTGAAGGTGACTTACGACGCGAAGTAGCGATGAATATCAAGCGTCTTATGGACCTCGGTTGCTATCGTGGAATTCGTCATCGTCGTGGTTTACCCGTTCGTGGACAGCACACTAAGAATAACGCACGTACCCGTAAGGGTCCGAAGCGGCCAATTAAACGTTAAGGATTAGCGAGAGCAATTATGGCAAAGCCGAGTATCAAGCCTCGTAAAAAGGTCAAAAAGACAATTGTAGATGGTATTGCACACGTGCATGCATCTTTCAATAATACAATTATCATGATTACCGATCGTCAGGGAAATGCGCTTTCATGGGCAACCGCTGGCGGTGCAGGTTTCCGTGGTTCTCGTAAGAGTACCCCGTTTGCCGCGCAGGTAGCAGCTGAGAATGCTGGTAAAGCTGCACTGGATTATGGGTTACAAAATCTCGAAGTTCGAGTTAAAGGACCTGGCCCAGGCCGCGAATCATCCGTACGCGCTTTAAATGCCGTCGGTTATAAAATTACCAACATTCTGGACGTGACACCTATCCCACATAATGGTTGTCGCCCACCCAAGAAACGTCGTGTGTAAGGACTGGAATCATGGCTAGATATATTGGACCTACATGTAAACTTGCTCGACGCGAAGGCGTGGATCTCTTTTTAAAGAGCCCGGCCCGTGGATTAGAGTCAAAGTGTAAATTAGATCAGGTGCCTGGAACTAAAGCAGGTGGACGTCGTCAACGTTTATCTGATTATGCCCTGCAGTTACGTGAAAAACAGAAAGTTCGCCGTATTTATGGAATACTTGAAAAACAATTCCGTAACTACTACAAAAAAGCAGCTCGTATTAAAGGCGCTACTGGCAGTAATTTACTGCAATTGCTTGAAGGTCGTCTGGATAACGTAGTTTATCGGATGGGCTATGCTGTAACTCGTTCTGAAGCGCGTCAACTGGTTAGTCATAAATCAATTGTGGTTAATGACAAGCTTGTTAACATCGCTTCTTACCAGGTAAAAGCTGGTGACGTAGTAAGTGTTCGTGAGAAATCTAAAAAACAACTCAGAATTGAAGAAGCTTTACGTATTTCTAAAGAACTGGATCTTGCCCCTGAGTGGGTTGATGTTGATCAGAAGAAAATGGTTGGAGTTTTCAAATCACTGCCTGTACGTGAAGATTTACCCGTTGATATCAACGAAAATCTGATTGTAGAGCTTTACTCCAAGTAAAAACCCAGACGAACTGTAGCTGGGTGTTGTTACCCTGGCTGCTTTATTGTCGCTGATACAGAGAGGCCGCATCCATGCTGGATGTCATTGACAAAATGTTGAAACCCACTGGGGTTATCGTCGACGAAATTAGCCCAACCCGTTCGCGGGTAAAGCTTGAGCCGCTAGAGCGCGGTTTTGGTCATACGTTGGGCAATGCCCTGCGTCGTGTGCTGTTATCGTCAATTCCAGGTTGTGCAATTACTGAAGTTACCATTGATGGTGTCAGTCATGAGTACACAACCATAGAGAATCTGCAGGAAGACATTATTGAAGTTCTATTGAACCTCAAAGGTGTTGCGCTGATTATGCATGAGCATGAAACTGCGGTACTGCGTTTGTCTAAAAAGGGACCAGCTACAGTTACAGCTGGCGATATCATCCTTGATCACGATGTTGAAATTGTGAATCCTGATCACCTGCTTGCCAATTTGACCAAAGATGGTTCCCTGAATATGGAAATCAAGGTTGAAAAAGGTGTTGGTTATCGCCCAGCTATCCGTAGTAAAGACGATTCAGAAGAAGCGCGCTCAATTGGTGCTTTAATGCTGGATGCTTCTTTCTCACCAATTAGCCGTGTTTCATATGAAGTTGAAGCAGCACGTGTTGAACAGCGTACAAATCTCGATAGCCTGACCATGGATATTGAAACCGATGGTACGGTTGACTGCGAAGAAGCAGTTAAGCTTGCCGCTAACATCCTGGTTGATCAGATGTTTGTGTTTATTGATTTCGAGAAACGCACAAAAGAAGAGCCCAAGGAACCAGAAATTCATGTTGATCCAATCTTGCTACAACCGATTGATGACCTTGAATTGACTGTGAGATCTACCAATTGTTTGAAAGCTGAAAGCATTCTTTACATTGGCGATCTGGTTCAGCGTACAGAAGTTGAATTACTTAAAACCCCAAATCTTGGTAAGAAGTCATTAACTGAGATTAAAGATGTACTCGCATCACACGAGCTGTCATTGGGAATGAAATTGGAAAATTGGCCGCCTGCTTCGTTACAAACAAGCATTTAAGCAGCCACTGAATAACAGGATAATGTAATGCGTCATCAAAAGTCTGGACGTAAATTAAATCGTAATAGTTCGCACCGTAAAGCTATGTT
>CAXMRK010000158.1:0-3467 GCA_964195815.1 uncultured Acidimicrobiia bacterium
CGGGTTGGTAAATGATGTATCAGATTCCGGCATTTTCGCGCGCTGTAGCTGCATATACCCACTACCCTGCCAGCTTGAGCCACTGTTGTTGCTTAAATAATGGCGAATCCCGATATCATAATCACCACGCATGAAGACGAGCGTTTTAGTAACCTTTATACCTTTGGCAGACTCCCAGGTAAGCGGCACACGCAGCTCATCTTCACCAGCCTTAAGCGCATATTTCATTTGCGCAGACTGATAACGATCATGATGAGTAGGGGCAGACTTATCACTGCTTAATAAGCCAGATTGTGCGATAAATAAAAGGTTATTGCTGGTATTGAGTATTTGAACACTGACTTCAGGGGTATCAATCTGATCTGGATATTCAAGCAGCCAGGCATTGCTTACTGTGCCGCCCATAAGATCGATTTCAACCTTTAAGACATCCGTTAACACCGTAATTCTAGGGCTTTCAGCTTGAGCTGTGGCTTCTTTCTGTTGCTGTTCCTTTGCGGCGGTTGCTGGAACCGTGGGTAAGTCTTCTGCACTCTTGTTGTTAGCAGCAACAGAGTCCTGGGTTAGCCCAGGGACATCTTCAACAACACCCAGCGTGGGTGCTTGTTGCTGAGTTTCAGCAACCTGCTTAGGATGATAGTCCTGCTGCCATTGTACCCACAGGGTATAGCCCATTAAAACCATGAGTCCGAGTAAAAGTGGGCGCATATTAGCCATCAATCAGTCCTGTAATTTCATATTGCCCGTTTGCTGGGCTATTTTTTTTTCAATTTGCTGCCAAAGTTGGTCAATAGATGACCTGAGTAGCTGGTTATTACTTTCTCTGGCTGCTTGACGCTGTGCTAAAACGACATAATCAACACCGTTTACACCCAAACTGCCATCCTGCAACACCGTTACACGCTGGAGCCGGAAGCTTTCTCGAACCAGGCGTTTAATCCGGTTGCGCTGAACTGCGCGACGATCAACTTTGCGTGAAACAACCTGCCCTAAACGTGCAAAGCCCAAACCATTACCGGTTTGGGCCAAAATTCTAAAGTATTGATTGCGGCAACTAATGTTTTTATTAAACACTCTGGAAAAGTCTGCACTTCCGGTTAATCTAAGCCGGCGCGGATAAGCCAGATTCGTGTTGCCAGTCAACGCACTTAGACTGACAGGCGCTTACGACCTTTAGCGCGGCGTGCACGAATAATTGCACGACCACCACGAGTTGCCATACGAGCGCGGAAACCGTGCGTGCGTGCGCGCTTCAAATTGCTTGGTTGAAATGTACGTTTCATGGATCTATACCTTCTAAATATGGTTTGCCCGTAAATTGTTTCTGTTTTCTACGAACTTGCTCAAAACAAGAGGCGAATAGTACCTTTACCAGCGCCTATTTTCAAGTAAATTCGTTAAATAAACCGGGTTAACGCTATTCTTTCTTTTATTTTGTGGATAACTTATCCACAGAGCGGTACACTAGTACGCCTGACTAAAATCTGACCCAAGATCAGATATGGTAACGGGTTTTTCTATAAATGTGCCTTGTGGCTTTTGGATTTATCCTCAGCCAGCAGCATTGTTTCAAAACTCGCTTGTATATTAACATCTAAATAATTGAAATATAATAATAATGTCAAATAAAAACTGGGAGCTTTGCCTGCTTCACCTTGAGCGAGAACTGACTCCTCAGGATATAGACACCTACATTCGTCCATTGCGAATTCGTCCCGAAGCTGAAGGGCGACTGAAATTGCTGGCCCCCAACTCTTTTATTCGTGATCAGGTTGCCAATGAATACCTTGAGAGAATTCGTGACATTCTTGAGCATCTGGGACTAAACCGTGAAGCGGTCACCATTCACATAGGTCAATCCCTCCCCGGCACCCCACATATTGAGGCACACGAAAGTCGCTTTGTTACAGGTCTGGATCCGAATCAAAATTTTTCTAACTTTGTTCAAGGTAAATCAAATGAACTCGGTTCAGCGGCAGCTCAACAAGTTGCAAAAAAACCAGGACGAACCTACAACCCTTTATTGCTTTATGGTGGCACCGGCCTGGGTAAAACCCACCTTCTACATGCCTGCGGCAATCTGATTGTTGAATCAAACCCAAGAGCCAAAGTGCTCTATCTGCATTCAGAAAAATTTATTATCGACATGATTGGTGCACTGAAATCAGGCACCATTGATGCGTTTAAAAACTATTATCGAAACCTGGACGCGCTGCTAATTGATGATATTCAATTTTTTGCAGGCAAAGAAGCAACTCAAGAAGAGTTCTTCCATACTTTCAATACCCTGGTTGAGGGTCAGCAGCAAATTATTCTCACTTGTGATCGTTACCCTAAGGAAGTAAAAGGTATCGAATCACGTTTACGTTCACGTTTTGGCTGGGGCTTAACGGTTGCGATTGAACCTCCTGATTTTGAAACTCGGGTAGCTATTTTAATGAGCAAAGCTGACGAAAAAGGCATGCTTTTACCTGAAGATGTCGCATTTTTAATAGCCAAGCGGATGCGCTCAAATGTACGTGATCTGGAGGGTGCATTAAATACACTCAGCGCCAACGCTCGCTTTACCGGACGCCCAATTGATATCAATTTTGCTACTGAGTCTCTACGTGATCTTCTCGCAGTACACGATCGCTTGATTTCCATTGAAAACATCCAGAGAATCACTGCGGAATATTACAAAATTCGGGTTGCTGATATTTTGGGTAAACGGCGGCAACGTTCAATTGTAAGACCAAGACAAATTGCAATGTCTTTAGCTAAAGAACTAACCGACCATAGCCTGCCGGAAATTGGAGAAGCTTTTGGTGGTAAAGACCACACAACTGTTATGCATGCCTGCCGGGTAATCGAAGAAAAATGTGAAACCGATGCCCGCTTGCGCGAAGACTGGTCACGCTTGCTTCGCGAGCTCACAACCTAATGCTTAGTAACACACAACTCGAGGGCGTTTTTTGGAAGCTAAAAGCAATGTACAATAGTGTGGATGAGGTGTGGATAACTATGGTATAAATCCACAAGCACTATTTATCCACAACTTGTGAACATGCTATACATGATTTAAAAGAATACTTATAAATGGCTCAACTAACTGATAATATAAGTATTTAATTGATTATACACACAAACAGGCAGTGCCTATTATTACTATCTTTTATATATAAATAACTAATTAATTAACACGGGAACAAAAGATGAAATTCAGTATTCAACGCGAAGCAATCCTGCAACCACTCACTCAAGTTGTTGGTGTTGTAGAGAGAAGGCAGACTTTACCTGTGTTAGCAAACTTCCTGATTTCTGCCAGAGATAACATAATTTCTGTAACTGGTACAGATATGGAAGTGGAATTGGTTGCTAAAGCGAGTGCTGATGTTACAGAAGCCGGTGAAACAACAGTTCCTGCTCGCAAGTTAGTTGATATTTGTAGGGCTCTTCCTGACGGGGTAAAGATTAGCTTTGAACAG
>CAXMRK010000159.1:0-5862 GCA_964195815.1 uncultured Acidimicrobiia bacterium
ACAAGAGATCAATAAATTCCTGAGACAAATGCGTGATGAGGCTTATGTAGATATTCGTCTTGCAGGGGAAGACGAATAATATTGCCCATTGGCAATGCTTTTTTCTGAATCTACTCCATTATTAATAACTGTTGGTGAGCCAGCGGGTATTGGTCCTGAGCTGGTAGTGCGCACCCTCGGCACTTTTACTGGTAGCAATCAGGTTCACGAAAAATTAAGACGACCCTCGTTAGTGGTAGCTGATGCAGGGCTTATCCAGCGGGCCGCCTCCCACTTAGGGTTTTCTAGATCCAGTATTGATACAAGCATTCGTGTATTTGAGACTTTTTCTGAGTACTCAAATCGGACTATACTGGAAAATCAGCTCGATATCCTGCATGTACCAATGGCAGTTCCTGAGATTGTTGGAACGCTAGATGTTCGAAATGGGGCATATGTCCTCGATACATTAAAAATTGCCACCAGACTTTGCCTTAGCAATGAGGCAGCTGGACTGGTTACGGGGCCATTACACAAAGGTGTAATCAATGATTCTCTAGCAGGGGAGTCCACATTTTTTAGTGGGCATACAGAATATCTGGCAGAATTATCAGTAACGCCTCGGGTGGTAATGATGCTGGCCACAGAGGGATTGCGGGTGGCATTGGTGACTACACATCTTTCCTTAAAAGATGTGTCTGCTGCAGTAACGCGGGAAAGCGTGAGTGAAACACTTGAGATTCTAGAGCATGAAATGGTTAGCAAATTTGGCATAGATAAGCCCCGAATTACAGTATGTGGACTCAATCCACATGCCGGTGAGGGTGGACATTTGGGAATGGAAGAGATTGAAATTATTGAGCCTGTTATTCAGCGTTGCCGTGAGCAAGGGATGAATATCATCGGTCCATTACCTGCCGATTCCGCTTTCACTCCAGACAAAATTCAACACAGCGATGTGATCCTGGCAATGTATCATGATCAGGGATTGCCAGTGCTCAAGCACGCGGGCTTTGGGAATGCGATTAATATCACGCTCGGTTTGCCTTTTATCCGAACTTCTGTGGATCATGGCACTGCCCTGGACATTGCTGGACAAGGCAAGGCTAATACATCAAGTCTACGCCTGGCTCTGAGAACTGCGCACAGGATGGCCGCAGACAGTGGAAAGATCTAGTCGATGAAGCACACTCCACGTAAACGTTTCGGTCAAAACTTTTTAGTTGATCAGAGCATCATTTATCGTATTGTTGATGCCATCAATACAGGGCCCGAACAAACTGTAGTAGAGATAGGCCCGGGGCAGGGTGCATTGACTATTCCCTTGTTAGCAACTGGCTGCAATTTACATGTGATTGAAATCGACCGTGATTTGGTTACCGATTTTCGTTTGAAACACCCATCTTTGCTGCATGATCAGCATCGCTTTTTTTTACACCAGGCGGATGCTCTACGTGCAGATATTGGTAAGATCGCAGCGGTAGACAATTTTAAGCTCGTCGGAAATTTGCCCTATAATATTTCTACCCCACTGATTTTCCATACATTTAAATGGCGTCAGCAAATATCAGAAATGGTATTTATGTTGCAAAAAGAAGTAGTGGAACGCATGGCTGCATGCGCCGGCGAAGGCAAAACCTATGGTCGTCTTTCAGTGATGACACAATATTTTTGCAAGGTTGAGCCCTTATTCATTGTGCCACCAGTGGCTTTTTCCCCGGCACCAAAAGTCGAGTCATATATTGTCCGGCTAATCCCGCATAAAAAACTCCCAGTCATCGCCAATGATGAAGACAGATTTGACAAAATCGTAAAAGCAGCATTTGGTATGCGTCGCAAAACCTTACGCAATGCCCTCAAATTGATAATGGATGCTGAGCAAATTACCGCGGCCGGAGTTGACCCGACTGTTCGTGCAGAGCAGTTGTCACTTGAGGAATTTGCAGCGCTTGCGAATTATCCATACCAGTAATCGCAGGTAATTAGCAGTGCCGGAGCTTGATCGTTATCTACCCAACACCATTTGTTTGTGCACCTAACAGATAAATGATTATTTACAAATTTAAGCTGAGAAATGAATGAATATTGCAAGAACCATAAGAAAAGTACATCGTTGGTCGGGATTAATCATCGGTATCCAGCTATTGTTATGGACCGTTAGCGGGTTTTATTTTTCATTGATATCTATTGATACAATTCACGGTGACCATCTGGCCATGCCAGCTGAAGATTTTGAAGTGAACAGTCTAGAAAACTTTCAACCACCAGGACTAGCGATAAATAGTTTCATGACCAGTAATCCAACTGTTGAAGTTAAGTCGGTTTCGCTAACACATTTGCGTGGAAGAGATGTTTATCGGCTAGCTGTCAGTATGGATGGAAAGCAGACGAATCGCCTGATTGATGCACGCACCGGTTCAGTAGTCGATATGATGGAAGCCATGGAAGCTGAGATGATAGCGTCTCAATTGATTAAATTCGACGCACCTATGACTAAAATTGATCTGCTTGAATCAGCGGAGCTTGATAGTGAGTTTCGCGGGCGTATATTGCCACTATATCGTTTAAGTTATGAGCACGACTCAGGGATTAGATTGTATCTGGATGCCTGGACAGGTGAGTTGGTCGCCCGCAGAACAAGTTATTGGCGTGGTTTTGATTTTTTATGGATGTTACATATCATGGATTACGATGAGCGTGACAACTTCAACAATAACCTCCTCCGTATTTTTGCGTTCAGTGCGGTGTTATTTGTACTCAGTGGCTTCACGTTGTGGTTGCTCAGCAGCAAGTGGATGCAAAAACGTCGTGCCCGCAATAGAGTTTGAGATTTTATGATGCCGATTAAAACAGCAATAATCGGTAAGTATATGTAAGCCCAACATTTGGAAAAGGTAGCAGTTGAAAGCACTGAATAAATACGAAGAGCGACAATTGCAAAGGCTTCGCCAGATGAAGCGTTTGCCATTGATTTTGCTGTTGTTAATGGCGCTTCTATATGTTTTAAGCTGGGGCCACCAGGGATTATGGGTTTGGTTAAATGCTTTTTCCGAGGCAGCAATGGTTGGTGCACTGGCTGACTGGTTTGCAGTAACTGCTTTATTCAAACATCCGCTGGGACTCCCAATCCCGCATACAGCAATTATTGCGCATAGAAAAGATGAAATCGCTGAATCAATGGCGCGCTTTGTAGCAGAGAACTTTCTTCAGGCAGAGGTGTTGGAAGCCAGGTTACGATCACGCGACCTTGCAGCAATCATTATTAACTGGCTGCAGCCGGCAAAAAATCGCCAACAGATTGTTGCAAGTGCGCTGTCATTTTGGCGCTGGTTGATGTCTGCTGTTGGTGAACAACGAGTTAGAGATTTTATAGCCCGTCTAATGCAGCGTCAGAGCGCTAATCTGGATATCTCCAAAATAGCTGGGCAAGCTTTGGAGGTATTGACGATTAATGGTCGGCATCAGGAAATATTTACTCAGGCTTTACGTTTTGCCATTGTTGCATTACATGAAAATGAGGATCGAATACATATTCGTGTGCAGCACGAAAGTCCTTGGTGGATGCCTGGTTTTGTAGACGATAAAATTGTCGGTCAGTTATTGCAGCGGATTGAAACCTTACTTTTCGAGATGGCACTGGATCCAGAACATGCCTTGCGTAGGCGCTTTGACCTGCAGCTAGAACAGTTGACTAAAGATCTGCAAACATTACCCGAGTATCAGCAGCTGGGAGAGAAAATCAAAAATGATTTTATGGAAAATACTTCTATACAAGATTATCTGCTGCAACTCTGGAATGATCTCTCAGCTCGGCTGCAAACAGCTGAAACTAACCCTGATTCCAAAATATATAAGCGTCTTGATCAGTGGTTACAAAATTTACTACATGAACTGGAAGATGATCAAGCGATGCGCGATCTGATTAATGAGTGGCTCGGTGCTGCAATCGTCCGGATTGTCAGTGAAAACCGTGAAAGTATTAGTGGATTGATATCTGATACTGTTCAGAGCTGGGATCCAACCACAACATCTCAACGGGTAGAGCTTGCTATTGGCAGAGATTTGCAATTTATCAGAATTAACGGAACCCTGGTGGGAGGTCTGGTTGGTGTTATTTTACTGAGTTTGCATTATCTTTTTGAAAAGTTGATTTAATCAGCTGATTCAAAGCGATTGGCCGAGCGATTTTTCTTTACCGTGCCGGGGTGCCACACTTTGCCATTCATACAGATATAAACGCCCGGATCCAGACTCTGTACTGCACCAACAGCACATCCAATATTAAATACGGCATCAGAATCACGGAAACGTGCCGGCTTGAGTGCCCCGGTCAAAACGATCGTTTTATCTTCAATATCAACCAATGCCTGGGCGGTTTCCACCATGGTATCCGTGCCATGGGTGATTAACACATGATGAGCCTTGCTGATGGCAATGACCTCATGTATAAGTTTTCTGTCGCGATCAGTAATATGCAGGCTATCTTTACGCATTAAGGCGTTAATTTGTACATCATAAGCCACTTCTGTATCTGCCAGAATTCTGCTGATTTCAGGGGGGCCGATTTCATAATCACTTTTATCATCAAAGTAGACTTTATCGATGGTGCCGCCTGTAGTAATGATTTGCAGAGTTTTCATGGTTTTTGCTCAATTGATAGAATGCTCGCAGAGATTAGGCAAAAGCCGGCAATTATGCAAGTAAACAATGACAGTTGTGGCTCATATAACCAGAATTTCGGTTAATATATAGGGCCGAGGATAAAGCGTCAGATTTATGGCTTATCGATACCACCTAATTGTTTTTCAGATTTTGATCTTGGCAGCTTTACTACTAATGCCAGCAGACCTACTGCATGCTCAATCTGAATCTGAATCTGAACCGGAATCAGAAGCTGAACTTGTCAGTCTGCCCACCCAGGCGGATTTCACTCTGACTATCGCTGCTGCAGAGAGTAGAGATTCAGCATTACTAACCTTGATTGCACTAAAACGTCTACAGGAAAACTTTCTCCATGTAAAAGCATCTCAGAGACCTGCTAGCCTCGAGGCTGTGTTGGATCCGGGCTCTGCAGATGCAGTTGCTGTTGAAGAAGCCACCCAAGCTGAAGGCTCCGATGTTGTTGTTGATGAGCCACAAGCTCCCGACTACTCTGATTTACTGAGGCAATTTGCTGATGATCGTGCCTGGATAGAAAGTCTAAGGCCGGAATCACTTCAATTAGCCATTGAGCCTCTTGATCTGTTTAGTAATGGGTTTTTTACCCAGAAATTTCTGCTTGAACTTGGTCAACACTCCTTACCGTTGGAGTCTGAAACAGGTAGCACTAATCAGGCGTTAGAAGCTGTACTGATTAAGTTGATGTTTGAACATAAACAACGCGCTATTGTGCGTGCTTTGATGCCTTATGTACTTCGAACAACCGAAGCTCAGGCAGTTAAATACTGGCAGAGTCTGCAGCAAAGTATGGCTGAAGAAGGATTTGCCACACTGATATCATCGCTCGATCCTCAGGTTTTTGAGAAACTTGATGCTGGTCTTGGCACAAGTACTGATAATCCGATACCAGCATCCAGTAAAAAAAGAGATAAATATCTTAAAAAGACCTTTTCGGAAATGTTGGAAAATTTATTGTTATCAGTTGAAATCCCGGCTGAGGACAATAAACAGAATACTAATCAATTAACTGAAGATTCGTTGCTTAATCAAGGCCCAAATGCAGCGGAGAATGCGAGCGCTGCGGATTTGGCCAAACAAGACTTTGTAGAACAAATACTTCATTTGCGCAGGGGCTTACTTGATATTTCCGATGACTACGATGTCACATTAGCGCTATACACGTTGGATATTCTGGCGGCACTGCGCAATCAGCACGGTCTGGTT
>CAXMRK010000160.1:0-9727 GCA_964195815.1 uncultured Acidimicrobiia bacterium
TGACGAATTTCCCAGCGTTCCTGGGCATCCAGACAGAGCGTCGCAATGGGTCTGGCCTCAAGTCTTGGCAGCCCAATCTCTTCGCCTGTTTCATCACAGTAGCCATAACTGCAGTCATCGATACGATCGAGCGCTTTACCGATTTTATTCAGCAGCTTACGATAACGATCTCGGGTTCTCAACTCAAGACTGTTTTCAGTTTCTCTAGTAGCCCGTTCAGCTTCGTCACCAACATCACGCACTTCACCTTTAAGGTTATTAACGGTCTGCTGAGACTCTTCTTCCAACTCAGTGCGCCACTTGCGTAGTTTCTGGCGGAAATATTCTAGCTGCAAAGAATTCATGTATTCTTCGCGTACTTTGGGTTTATACCCCTTTGGTAATGTCGTTTTATTATCATTCATACTAAATTTGATCTCCAAACCGGAAAGTCGTTGAAAATCTTCCAGAAATCTTTATCCGATTGATTTTATTATGTTTTATATTTCCAGCGTTCGATATTCTGAAAAGAGCACGCTTTTATAACTTAACTGGCGCAAAGTCGCAAGGTTTTTCACTCAAAAACACGCAAAATAGAGTAGAATTCCAAGATTGATTGTTCCCAAACTTATTTCTGAAAGCGGAGACTGGATGTTGAAGCGTCTTTTACAAAAACTGATTCTAGGCTACCAACGCTGGATCAGCCCAATGCTTAGACCACATTGTCGATTTACACCCAGCTGCTCCCAATATGCGATCGAAGCGATTGAACGCTATGGTGCGTTAAAAGGCAGTTGGCTTACCATTAAGCGCCTGCTACGTTGTCAACCACTGTGCAAAGGTGGCCACGATCCAGTACCCTGACCGATTTTCCAGGTAAAATTCTATGAGCAATACAACACTAATTACCAATGCCCTGCTGGTTAACGAAAACCAGCAAGTGACTACTGATGTCCTGATCCAGGCAGGTCGAATTGAAAAAATTGCAGGCCAGATCAGCGCACCCGATGCTAAAACCACTATTTTTGATGCGGCAGGAGCCTGGCTGCTACCGGGTATGATCGATGACCAGGTTCATTTCCGTGAGCCCGGACTAACCCGTAAGGGGGATATTCATAGTGAATCTCGAGCAGCTATAGCTGGTGGCATCACCAGTTTTATGGAAATGCCTAACACCGATCCGCAAACCACAAACAAACATCGACTGGAAGAAAAATTTGTTATTGCTGCTGGCAATTCTCTGGCAAATTATTCCTTCTACCTCGGGGCCACCAATGACAATCTTGAGGATATTAAAAAACTAGACCCACACTCTGCCTGCGGAATTAAAATATTTATGGGTGCGTCCACTGGAAATATGCTGGTCGATAACGAGCAGACATTAGAGAATATTTTTTCTGAGGCCCCTTGCATTATCGCCACTCACTGTGAAGATAACCCAACAATTGCTCGCAATCTTGAAACTGCAATGCACAAATGGGGCCGAGACATTCCACTTGAACAACATCCTTTAATTCGTAGTCGGGAGGCATGCCTCAAATCAACACAACTGGCAACCAAATTGGCGAATAAATACGGTACTCAATTGCATATTCTGCACATCTCAACACGTGAGGAAGCTGAATCATTTAGTGCCGCTGCTTTGGAAGACAAACATATTACTGCAGAAGCCTGTGTGCACTTCTTACATTTTGATGAAGGTGATTATTCCCGCTTGGGTAATATGATTAAGTGCAATCCAGCGATCAAAACAGCTGCTGATCGTGCAGCTATTATCGAAGCATTAAGGTCTGGAAAAATTGACGTCCTGGCTACCGATCACGCACCACACACGCTTGCAGAGAAGCAGTCAGGTGATTATTTTAGTGCCCCTGCCGGTCTACCACTGGTTCAATGGGCCATGCCGGCAGCGCTTGAACTCATCGATCGGGATGGCTTTTCCATTGAACAAATTGTTGCCCTGACAAGTCACAGAGTTGCACAACGGTTCCAGGTAAAAGATCGGGGTTACTTACGTGAAGGTTATTGGGCTGACCTGCAACTGGTGGAGCGCGGACATTTCCCAGCAATAGCGCGTGAACAAGTATTGTCACGCTGCGGTTGGTCACCTTTTGAAGGCATGCGTTTTCATAACCGTGTCGCTGCCACCTGGGTTAATGGAGAACTACTATGGGATGGCAAACAAATCATTGAGCAACATGTCGGTCAACGGCTACAATTCACCCGTTAGTAAAATAATTATTTAATAACCGTAACGCGGAGGATATCCGCTAAATGAGGGTACAACTATGGGATTTCTTAAAGGCAAGCGGGCACTGATTACTGGTGTCGCATCACCCCGCTCTATCGCCTGGGGCATTGCTGAGGCAATGCATAAACAAGGCGCAGAACTAGCATTTACCTATCAAAACGAACGCTTAAAATCTCGAGTTGAAAAGATTGCGAGTCAGTGCGGATCAAATATTGTCATTCCCTGTGATGTGGCAACCGATGAAGGCATTGATGAGACCTTCTCTGAACTGGCAAAGCACTGGGATACACTTGATATTCTGATTCACTCAATTGGCTTTGCTCCCAGAGAAGAGCTCGCCGGCGATTATATTGATGCGGTAACACGTGAAGGTTTCAAGATCGCGCATGAAATCAGTAGCTACAGCCTGGCTGGGCTGGCAAAAGCTGCGCGTCCAATGATGCAAGGGCAAAACGGTTCTATTCTAACGCTAAGCTATCTTGGTGCGATTAGAGCCACACCTAACTACAATGTCATGGGGCTTGCCAAAGCCAGCCTTGAGGCCAATGTTCGCTATTTGGCACAAAGCCTTGGCCCAGAAGGCACACGGGTGAATGGTATCTCAGCCGGCCCGATAAAAACATTAGCCGCAGCCGGAATTGGCGATTTGCGAAAAATGCTGGAATATGTCGCCAGAACAACACCATTGCGACGCACAGTAACAACGGAAGATGTAGGTAACGCGGCTGCATTTTTGTGCTCTGATCTGGCTGCTGGTATTACCGGAGAAATAACCTATGTTGATGCTGGCTACAGCATTCTTGGAATGGCCGAATTATCAGGTGAGCAAGCATAGTATGCAGATATAATCTGCTGCCAAACTTACGGCGATTTTATCCGGTCATAAAAAAACCCCGAATTTTCGGGGTTTTTTTATCGTATAACTGCAAAGGATATTAAAGCGTATTACCTTCCAGCTTACTCTCATTGATGTGGATCTCAGCTTGTTCGCGCAACCAGGCAAGCACGCTTGCGTTTTCAACCACGGCAGCTGAGTTCGCAATAGCCTGCTTAAATTGTTCGGCCTCAATAGCACTAGTAGCCGTACCTGTGACAACTTCTGTCTGCCGGATGACAGCAAAATCAGTTCCAAGTGAAACCGCATGGTAGTCCCGGTCATCGCGATTCAGTTTAAAAACCTCAGCGATCAGTGCTGCACCATACTGAGCATCCTGGCGGCCGGCCTTATCTATCAACTGATGATCCAGACTCTCTGCTTCAGCAAATGTAGTTAGTACCGCACCAGCAGCTGCAGCAGTCAGTATTTCATCAGATTTAGCTTGTGCCTGTTTTGATGCCTCAGCCAATTGCAGCTGAGCTGAAATTTGGTCTTTAACTTCAGCTAGATCGCGCTGAGTTGAAGGCAAATGCTGTTTCACCCGGATCACTACAACATGATTTAGTGATATTTCTATCGGTTCGCTACTCACATCTTCCTGTAGAACCAGTTCTGAAAATGCTGCTTCGGCCACATCGGCATTAGCAGCAACTCCATTTCCACCAAGCCGGCCGAATGGACCTTCTGTTTGAATTTCCAGGCTTAATTCAGCGGCAGCTGTTTCCAGTGTAGTGGGATCTTCATAGACCAGATCAACGAGACGATTTGCCTGCTCCAGGTAAAGTTTCTCAGCAAGTTCATTAGCATACTCAGTCTCAAGCTGAGCTTTCGCTTCCTCAAAAGACATCCCGGAAGATGGTTTAATTTCCCGCAGCTGAATCAGATGATAACCAAAGCCAGTTTTAACCGGTTCTGAGATTGTGCCTTCTTCGAGATTGTATAAAGCATCTTCAAATGCCTGCACCATCACCCCAGGTTCGATCCAGCCCAAATCGCCTCCAGTTGGAGCAGAACCAGAATCATCTGAATTAGCCATTGCTAACTCAGCAAAGTCCTCACCGGCACGCACACGTTCCGCCAGGTCTGTGGCTCGTTGTTTAGCGTTTTCAGCTTCTGCTTCACTGACGTTCTGATCTAAGCTGATCAATATGTGTGAGGCTAGACGTTGTTCAGTTGTAATAAATCTGGCCTTTTGATCTTCAAAATGTTTTTTCAGCACTTCTTCATCAAGCTGTTCATTTGAGCGGAATGCTTCCATATCCAGTTCAACATACTCAATGACAACTTGTTCTTCACTCATAAATCCGGCTGGGTTGCTGTTATACCACTCAGTTACGGTTTCATCATCGATCACGATAGCATCTGAATACAGGTTTGACTTAATTGTCAGGCTTTCAAAACTACGACGCTGATTCTGCAATGCTAATAGCATCTCAACTTCTTTATCAAGAGCAATACTCGAGGCCATAATTGAGGCAGGTATTTGGGAGATTACCAAATCTTCCGCATATTCCCGCTCAAACCTGCGCGGCGACATACTTTGGGCAGATAACATCCGCTGATACAATTCAGCATTGAATACGCCATCAATATGAAATGCCGGCATTTTACGGATTCGGCTACTTAACTCTTCAGCTGAAACCGCCAGGCCCATTTTATTGGCGTATTGGCGTACTAACGCGCGACTAATCAAACTGTCAAGATGGCCACGACGGGCAATCGGTGTGTCGAAAAGTTCTGGATCAAAATTTTCACCGACTGATGCACGTAACTGCTGTTGATAGCGTTGCCATGAGTTTTGGAAATCAGCAACAGTGATTTCTTCGTCATTTATCTTGGCAATTGCATTATCAGGAATGGTTGTGAAGTAACTATCAATTCCAACAAATGCGAATGGAATAATTAGAATACCAAAGAAAACGAAGGCTAGCGCTCCGGTGAGACGATCTCGAAAAAATTGCAGCATGTTCGACTCTTCTACCTGTTGATTTGAATTTAAAAATTATAGCGAGTAATTATAAACCAGTCTGCGACAGAGAACACAGATTCAACAGTCAAACAGATTAATACTCACTACTTATAGTTTAATCTTGCGTATAAAACGAAGGGCACCCATAAGGTGCCCTTCGTGGTATTGGCGGAGCGGACGAGACTCGAACTCGCGACCCCCGGCGTGACAGGCCGGTATTCTAACCAACTGAACTACCGCTCCGTGTTTGGTGGGTGCAGACGGGATCGAACCGCCGACCCTCGCCTTGTAAGGGCGATGCTCTCCCAGCTGAGCTATGCACCCAAGCTATACCAAAGCTTTGGTATTTCTTCCCCTAACGCGGTGCGCTAGTTTACGGCATCCTTAAGAGCTTTACCAGCCTTAAATCCAGGATTTTTTGAAGCTTTAATTTTAATAGCTTCACCGGTACGTGGATTGCGACCCATGCGAGCAGCACGATGCTTCACAGAGAAGGTTCCAAAACCGATCAGTGAGACACTATCTTCCTGCATCAGGGAACCTGTTACAGCCGCAACAAAAGCATCAACTGCTTTGCCTGCATCTACTTTACTCATTTCAGCTGATGTAGCAATTGCATCAATTAAATCAGATTTATTCATTCTGCACTCCGTATATTTGTTTATATTATTACCACAATAATGCATGCAACCGGATCAATTATTATTTCTGACCCCCAGAAAAACCCCTCTGTTTTACATCGCCTATCGTAGGTGGTTGGAAATTAGCGTCCCCAGCCTGAAACCCTTATCACAAAAGGATTACAAGGGGTTGAGCCATGGATGTTATAACGCATCCGCAATCTTGGCAATAGCAATTTCAGAAATATTTTTTTGTGATTGCCTGACAACTTAGCACGAGAAAATCAATCTCTTTAGAGATTGCTAATGCAAGTGGTTATTGTAAAAGGAAAATCATTTTATCAATAAACGACTTTTAGCAAATAACTTCTCTTCTAATGAGCCCGAACTGATTTGTCTTTTTTTTCAGTTGCGCGTTTTGAAACTGTCTTATCGTCTTCTAATAATGGAGTTGGTTGGCGAACTAAGGCATGTTCCAAGACCTCATCCATCCATTCTACGGGCTGAATTTTCAATTTTTTAAGAATATTTTTAGGGATCTCCTTAAGATCTTTTTCATTTTCTTTGGGTATTAAAACCATCTCAATTCCACCACGATGCGCAGCTAACAATTTTTCTTTTAAGCCACCAATGGGTAAAACTTTACCCCGTAGTGTAATTTCACCTGTCATCGCAAGATTGGCTTTCACCGGAATACCTGTCAATGCAGACACAACTGCAGTGCACATTCCAATACCTGCGCTAGGTCCATCCTTAGGTGTCGCACCTTCTGGTACATGCACGTGTACGTCATGCTTAAAGAAGTAATCGCTTTCAATACCTAAATGAGCAGCCCTGCTGCGAACTACCGTCAGAGCCGCTTGTATGGACTCCTGCATAACATCACCCAGGCGACCGGTATTGATCAATCGGCCTTTACCTGGCACCAGTGTGGATTCAATGGTTAAAAGCTCACCACCCACCTCGGTCCAGGCGAGCCCGGTCACCTGCCCTACTTCATCAGTGCTTTCGGCAAGACCATAACGGAATTGGCGTACACCCAGGTATTTCTCAATATTTTTACTATCGATACGTACTTTCTTCCGACGTTTATTAAGAGCCAGCTCTTTAACAGCCTTGCGGCAAAGTCGCGCAATTGCACGCTCAAGAGATCGGACTCCGGATTCCCGCGTGTAGTAGCGGACGATGTCAGTAAGAACCGTATCCAGTATGTTTAATTCTTCAACTTTCAGACCGTGCTGAGACATTTGCTTAGGAACAAGATAACGACGGCCGATATTGAGTTTCTCGTCTTCGGTATACCCAGCCAGCCGAATCACTTCCATCCGATCCAATAAGGGCCCAGGAATATTGAGTGAATTGGCTGTGGCAACAAACATGACTTCGCTCAGATCCAGATCAACTTCCAGATAATGATCCGCAAAGGTATTGTTTTGTTCAGGATCAAGCACTTCAAGCAGTGCTGATGAAGGATCACCACGAAAATCCATGGACATTTTGTCCAGCTCATCGAGCATAAATAACGGATTTTTAGTTGCTACCTTGGTCATATTCTGAACAATCCGTCCCGGCATAGAACCAATATAAGTGCGCCGATGCCCGCGAATTTCCGCTTCATCACGCACACCACCCAGAGACATACGGGTAAATTTACGTCCTGTTGCACGGGCAATAGAGCGACCTAACGATGTCTTACCAACCCCAGGCGGACCAACCAGACACAGAATGGGTCCCTTCATTTGCTTAACCCGAAGTTGTACAGCAAGGTATTCAAGAATCCGTTCTTTAACTTTTTCCAGACCATAATGATCGGCATCAAGAATTTCTGCAGCACCGGCAAGATCTTTATTGATGCGACTGCGTTTTTTCCAGGGCACACCTAATAGCCAGTCTAGATAGTTCCTTACCACAGTCGCTTCAGCAGACATTGGAGACATCATTTTTAACTTATTTAGTTCAGATACAGCTTTAGTCTTGGTCTCTTTCTGCATGCCCGCCGCATCAATGCGTTTGGCATAGTCTTCGAGGTCATTTGGAGCATCTTCCATGTCTCCAAGTTCTTTTTGAATGGCCTTCATCTGTTCATTCAAATAATATTCACGTTGGGATTTTTCCATCTGTGTTTTAACCCGACCACGAATACGTTTTTCAAGCTGCAAGACATCGGTTTCACCCTCAATCAGAGCCATTAATTGCTCCATACGCTGACGCGCTGGTGCAATTTCGAGCAAATTCTGTTTTTCTTCAATCCGCACCATAATGTGTGAGGCAATTGAATCTGCCAAACGACCAGGATCATCAATCCCAGCCAGCGTTGTCATCAATTCGGGTGGGATTTTGCGATTCAGTTTGAGGTACTGCTCAAACATAGAAATCAGAGATCGAGTAATAATATCCAACTCTTTTTCGGAAGTATCATCCTCGTATGTCAGCGCTTCCCAACGAGCCGACATAAATCCGTCTGTGTCTGAAAAATCGAAGAGCCTTACCCGTTCACCGCCTTCAACAAGAACCTTGGTGGTTCCATCAGGTAATTTAACTAATTGCAGCACATTCGCTAAGGTGCCTATGCTGTAGAGATCCTCTTCCTTGGGCTCATCTACATCTGCACTACGCTGAGTCACAAGCAGGATTCGTTTGTCGACATTCATCGCTTGCTCTAGTGCGCGTTCAGAACGCTCACGGCCGACAAATAATGGAATCACCATAAAAGGATATACCACAACATCCCGCAGTGAGAGTACAGGTATCATTTGGGTATCCGTTACAACTTCTGTGCTTTCAGACTCAGACATAATTACCTCGAGTTCAGCCCGACATTTAATTTCCGGGTGCTTTGGTGTATTTCACACCATATATAATGAGAATAGCAGATTACGAAGCTGTTGAGGAAGATCAAACAACTTCATCTATGCACAGGTATATGGGAACGTGAGTGACACTATTCAAGCCTATCTTCATGGGTAATTCAAATAGGCACCACTATCAAGATGATAGCAATATCACTCAGATATTAGAACAAAAGAGGTTTAGCCTGCAGAGGCTGACTTCTCGGTCGATTGGTAAATCAGGTAAGGTTCAGCATCACCTTCGATTACACCCTCATCAATTACCACCTTGGATACATTTTCTTTCGAGGGTAATTCATACATGCTATCGAGGAGAACATTTTCGAGAATAGTTCGCAAACCACGCGCTCCGGTTTTATAGCCCATAGCTTTTTTAGCAATGGCATAAAGTGCGTCTTCTCGAATTTCCAACTCACAATCTTCCATTGCAAACAGTTTTTGATACTGTTTGACTAATGCGTTCTTGGGTTCAGTGAGAATTTTAACCAGCGATTCCTGGTCTAGCTCCTCTAAGGTCGCAAGTACAGGCAAGCGACCAATAAACTCTGGTATTAATCCGTATTTAACCAGGTCTTCAGCCTGGACATCCTCGAGTAATTTCAGAGAATCATCTTTTTCATCTTTACTGTGAACATTGGCTGAAAAGCCAATTCCTGCAGATTCTGTGCGCTGTTGAATAATTTTTTCCAGACCAGAAAATGCGCCACCGCAAATGAACAGTATGCTACCGGTATCAACCTGTAAGAATTCTTGCTGAGGGTGCTTACGCCCACCTTGTGGGGGTACTGAGGCGATTGTGCCTTCAATCAGTTTCAACAATGCCTGCTGTACACCCTCACCGGAAACATCGCGGGTTATGGATGGATTTTCTGCCTTGCGTGAAACTTTGTCTATCTCATCGATATAGACAATACCGGTCTGTGCTTTGTCGACATCATAATCACATTTTTGCAAGAGCTTCTGGATTATGTTTTCAACGTCTTCACCCACATAGCCTGCTTCTGTCAATGTGGTTGCATCGGCAATAGTGAAAGGAACATCAAGCATTCGTGCCAGAGTTTCAGCCAACAAAGTCTTACCAGAACCTGTTGGTCCTATCAGTAAAATATTACTTTTTGCTAACTCAACACCATCGTCTGGCTCGTCGTGATTCATGCGCTTATAGTGGTTGTAAACAGCAAC
>CAXMRK010000161.1:0-8216 GCA_964195815.1 uncultured Acidimicrobiia bacterium
TGTGTTCACTTTCAAGATAAATAAAGGTTGCATCTAAAGCAGATAGAACCTGCATCTGCTGTACTCCATTTCAGGCAATGTCAGCCATTACAACCTTATGCCAACAACAAGTCAATCAATAAGTAACTGACGCTAATCCACATGATTAATAAGCTGTCGGAATAATTGGTTAATTGCACAACTGCCGCTTTCTTATCCTGCACAAGTCAATAATGGAGAAAGAGCAGGCCCTGAAACTACAGAGACTGCTCCTTAGAAATAAAACACTAAGCATTATTTCTATTTCTTAACTGTCATAATATGTTTGTAATTATTGGTGAAGAGTACAAGAATAAGCACCGTTGCTCTTTACAAAGCACGACATAGTTCCACTACCTGAGTTTCCTCCACTACCTACTACTGTGAGGCCGCGAAGTCGAGCCCAATCTACCCAATCATTTAACCCGCCAGCTCTATTGTCAAAAGTCCGTCCAGCAAAATTACTTGGTCTTCTTGGAATAGATGCACCATCCTGATCAGTTGCTGTTAAATCAAGCGCAATTGGATCAACTTCCACCTCGTTTGTTAATAAGTTATAGGAAAATTGAATTTTAAAGGTCATAGTCGAACCATCAGGAAATTCGATAACTAATTTGAATGATGAGGGTACAAAAGCACCAAAATCGACATTTGGAACATTCACTGCAATCAATCTAATGAATAATTGCTTAAGACTTAGTTTCCAACCTCCTTGCAAATCTCCTAGATAGTTACTAACGGTACCGTACGTAAATGATGGATCCAGTAAGGCACCAGCGGATGAGCGGATGGGGAAATCTGGTGGCATAATAATGGTGTCTTGTTCTGCTTGAATAGTCTGAGTAATGAAAGTTCTGTAGGTGTCCTTAATACCCTGCTCTATTACTACCTCATAAGCTTCCTTGGTTATAGTTAAAGGTATGCCATCCTCACGTGAAGTATAGACCTCATATTTTTTAACAGATTTTGAACTTTGGTTGAAAACATATACTATTTCCATTCCAAGTGTTGCCACATCTGTTGCCCTGGTCGACATCTGCAAAGATGTGCATCCATGACAAGATGTTGCGCGTGCCTCAGCAGCAGTAACATTGGTGGAAATAAACATGAATAGAAAACTGACGATTGCCAGCAGTAATAGCTTTTTCATTGCAAAAATCCTTTTTAAGTTAAATTAACAATTTCCATTAACGGAACATCACGGCTCCCCCCGTTTCCGATCACGTCAATCCAACATCACAAATCCTTTGCGATGAATACTTAAACTAACACTCCTAACTAGAATGGTCAATTTTCTTTTATGCAAATACTTGACTGCTCAAGATAATTTTTTAACGGCTCTAGTTCATCCGAAAAATGTTTCCATTTATGCACCGATTGGGTATGCACTTTTTCACGAACTTGCAGTGTACTTGCAGAGGCACTTGATGTCGGGTTCTGTTCAAAATTCATGCAGGCCTCTTCAAACTCCAGACCCAACCCTTCTAAAACAGCCCGGGTCTGGCCTTCCTGATCAGTCACCAAAGTTTCATAATCAACCTCGAGCAAGCGCCCTTTCAGAACCGCCTGCCAATGCCTGCGTAAACGATCCTGTGCAACGTAGTAACGCCCCAGGTTTTCCAATGAGTATGCAAATTTAAAAAACGATTGTTTGTACATGGCAAAACAAGCATCCATTGGGTTTCTTCTCAGGTAAATAATTTTTGCCGTGGGAAAGGCCTTGGCAATAAACCCAAGATAGAGGAAGTTGTACGGGTACTTATCTATAAAGTAGGCTCGATCAGATAACCTGTAGCTCACTGATGACATATACTTTTGTTCGATCCGCCTAATGTCTTTTTTTGCAGCAGACTCAATTATAGCTTCGCTGATTTCACCGGCTCCGCCCTCTCCACTGGCATGCCTAATTGCCAGTTGCATAAAAAAAGTTTCATCGGCACTTTCAACTTGTGAATGACTGCTAACAATTCTCTCCATTAAGGTGGTACCAGTACGGGGTAAGCCGACTATAAAAATTGGCGTCTTGGTCGATGTATTCAGCGGCTTGTCAATTGTGCTTTGTAACCAGTCTTTATCGCAGACATTGATCATCTTATCGATAAGAGCTATATCGTCTGCGACATTATAATTTGAGACTGAGCTGACCGCATCACCCGCCAGTTTGTAATAATGGAAAGATTCTTGCCAACGCTTAAGGTCTTCGAGTTCTTTGCCGAGGGCATAGTAAAGGAAAATGTTTTTATCGGCAGGTAAGCGGGTTAATTTCAGGACGTTTTCCATCTGCTCAATATGAGCTGAATCCTTTGCCTTTTTTAGGCGAGATAATTCGTAGTGATTTTTCTGATGATTAGGATATTTCTCAAGCAATTGCAGATAAATTTTCTGCGCTTCATCAGCCTTACCTAAAAGCACACTGCAGGCTGCCAGGTTGGCCCGAAAAAGATCAAGGTCAGGCTGTAGTTGAGTGGCTTTTTTATACAGAGGTAAAGCTTTTGCATGTAGTCCAAGTCGGGTAAACGTAGTCGCAGCCATATCCAGATACAGTGGACTGTTATCCAAAAGAGACTGGTAGCGGCAAAGCAGCTCATATGCTTCAGCATGGCGCAACAGGAGCAAGTATAGATTCGCCAGCTCTATTGCCGCATCATAACGCTTTTGATCGAGCTTAAGCGCTTTTACGAACGCTGAGGTTGCAGCTTTAAAGTGCCTGGTTGCTTTTTCAGCCAGTCCGCTCAGGAAATAACCTTCCGGGTCTTTCTTGTACTGCTTCTGAATCTTTCTGGCAACTGTGGCCACAGTTGCCCAATCTCGTCTTTGCACCGCAATTCTAGCCTGCTGACTTAATTGTGAGAGATTATTTTGCATCAGTGATTCACTGCTTTTTCACTACCTTAGAACAAGCGTTGGCCGGGAGGCTAGTCAACCTTGATATCTGCACCTTCAAGGTGCTCTTTAAGGGGTTGTAACTGAACAGCAAACTTGGTCCATTTATTGATGGATCTTCGATGAGTTTTTTCCCGAACCTGGACAGAGCTTGCAGTAGCAGTTGGCGCTGCATTCTTATCAAAATCAATACAGGATTGCTCGAACTCAAGGCCCAGCTTTTCCAGAATTAAATGGGTTTGTGCGTCTGTGTCAGATACCAGGGACTCATATTCAACTTCGATCAGGCGATCTTTTAGTAATTCCCGCCAGTGATTACATAAGCGCTCATAAGCAACAAAATACTTACCGAGACCTTCCAGTGAATACGAAAATTTATATGCCCAGGTAAACACCTGCTTATACATCGAGAAACAGGAATCCATCGGATTTCTTCCAAGGTGGATAATACGAGCATTTGGCCATGCTTTTGCAATAAACCCCAGAAACAGAAAATTAAATGGCAGTTTATCAATAAAAAATGGCTCGTTACCTAGCCGATAGCGGACTGAATCCAGATAACCATCTGCAATAAGCTTCGGGTCTATCTGTGCTAATGCCTCAATCATCTCCGGGTTCATATTGTCGGTACTTTTAACCCTGCTTTCCTGGCGTAGAATCATTTGCAAAAACAAGGTCTCACCAACACTTTCTACCTGTGAATGGCTTGACACTATACGCTCGGTAAGGGTTGTTCCAGTGCGGGGCAGACCAACAATAAAAATTGGTGTCTTCTCGCTATCTTTTGCAGTTGCGCTTGCTGCAGTATTATTCAGCCAATCAGCATCACAAATCTCGATAATCTTATCGATCAAGGCAATGTCAGTCGCAACATCATAATTAGCTACGCTGGTTACAGCATCTCCAGCCTGTTTGTAATAATCAAAAGATTCTTCCCAGCGCTCCAGATCTTCCAGCTCCTTGCCGAGCGCATAGTACAAAAAGATATTCTTATCAGGCGTTGCCCCTGATTGATCAAGAGTCTGTTTCATTTGGTCTATATGTATGCTGTCCTTTGCTTTTTCCAAACGAGCAAGGTGGTAATGATTTCTTTGATGGTTTGGAAAACGTTCTAACAATGCCTGGTAGGTGTCCTGAGCAGCCTTAATCTTACCCAGGTATACACCGCAAGCGGCAAGATTTGCCTGAAACAAATCTATCCCAGGTTGCAGCTTGTTAGCCTTTTCATATAGGGGCCAGGCTTTTTCAGGCATACCAATTTCTGTATAAACCGTACCCGCCAAGTCCAGATACATTGGGCTGTTGTCAAGTTTATCTGCGTATTTCCCGAGCAAGGTCGCTACCTCGCCATTACGTCGCGCCACTGAATACTGGTTAGCAAGTTCAATCGCCGCATCATAACGGCCAGCATCCAGTTCAAGCGCCTTTTCAAATGCCTGTGCTGCTCTAACGGGCCTGTTCCCGACTCTCTCTACCAGACCTGCCAAAAAATAGCCTTCAGCATTGTTAGCATCTTGCTGCAGGATTGAGTGAACACAAGCAGCAACCGTTTCCCAGTCCTGGGACTGCACAGACCTGCGGGCAAGCGTACTTATTTCTGAAATATTGAGTGTCATAGTAATGGGGTCTTATTAGCGGAAGCATCTTAAAGCTGGGAGTATTATTATCGAATTACGATTGTTATACTAGCGTTTTGTCAATGTACCCCAATATTATGAATAAACCCAAAACCAATACTTCACCAGCTAGCAAGAGTTGGGATACTTACTGGCAGGGCACTGCTGATGTCGGCGCCTACTCTGGTGGAGGCGCTAGCCACCCTGCCATCAGAACATTTTGGATAGATTTTTTTAAGACTACTTACAAAAATTACACCAAGCCTGTAGCCATCGATATTGCCAGTGGTAATGGTGCAGTGCTTGAATGTGCTCTGGAAGTATTTGGAGCTGATTGGGATAATCTAAACTGTGTGGATATTTCAACAGCAGCGATTGCAAACATCTCGCAACGATTCCCCAGAGTGACCGCTACAGTTGCTGATGCCAGCAATATCCCTTTTGAAGATGCTGGTTATGACATCGTCAGTAGTCAATTCGGGGTTGAATATGCCGGCAAGGAAGCCATCTATGAAGCAGCGCGCCTGGTAGCAGGTGGTGGAAGACTCGCACTGTTGCTACATACTGATGCAGGTAGCATCCATCAAGAATGCTGTGAAAGCCTGGACGCCATTGAACGCTTACAGAAATCAGAGTTTATTCCGCGCGCCATTGAGATGTTTCAGACCGGCTTCTCGGCAGTAGCCGGTGCAGAGCGTAAAGCCTATGATGCCGCTGCAGATAATTTAGCCCCAGCGATTACAGCAGTAGAATCCATTCTCAAACAATATGGACCCCAGGTAGCAGGTGATACTATTGCCAAACTCTACAACGATGTTGCGCAAATACACCAAAGAATACAACGCTATGATGCTGAAGAAGTGCTTAACTGGTTGAACAAAATGGAGTCAGAATTGCTTGCCTACGCAGAGCGCATGTCATCAATGGGTGAGGCAGCAATCGACCAACAGGCATTTACAGATATCAGCAACTCGCTGGAATCCCAGAACTTCAGCATAGAACGTGCCGAGCCATTTACAATACCAGAGCAAGAGTTAGCAATGGCCTGGATTTTAATCGCGACAAAACAGAACAGTTAAGCAAGCACAACATATCAAGCAAGGGTAATTTATGGACCAGAAAAAAAATGAACAGCGCCAGGCCGAACTCCAACCCTGGATTAAAAAAAATCTAGATAACGCTGTGCAAAAGCTCATTAAGAGAGGCGCAATTGACAGTCTGGTTGTTGAAGCAAGACCAGCATGGGTTCTCCCTTTTCAGATTGTTATCGGGAAAATTCGGGCCAAGGACCAACCCGAGGATTTTGAGTGGTTTATTTGTGGCGAGGTTCCAATCGATTATGTCGCCTCCGCTGTTTCTGATTCCCCAAGGGAAACAGCAAAGCACTTTGCTATGAAATGGCAGTTGACAGCTGCCAGATTCCAGAAAAATATTAATGAGAACTCACCCAACCCAGAAGCTCTAAAACTACAAACCGCTGCGATTCAAAATCTTATTGCACAGTCTGAAGCTTTATATGAGCTGGTTGATGATGATCGGGTTTGGGTACAGTAAAAATCTAAACGAGTCGGCAACAATTATTCATCAACACTGCAAGTATCAGGAATAACCATGCTAATACCAACAAAGGAATTTCAAATAACTGCAGCTGCTTTGATGTTTGATCCAGATTGTTTTATTTTTGATTTTAATCCAGATAAGCAAACAACTAAATTTCTATTGGTTGAAGAACAATATCTTGATCTCGCACCCTTTGTCGACATTCGTTTTGAACCATTGGCAAAAGGCCATTTTTCGGTTTCTACAAGTGAATTATTCAAACTTGAAAGCATGCATAATATGCCCCGTCAACAAGCGGCTTTTATCTTCCACCATGCTTTTGTTTGCTCAACGCTACTGGCCCGCTGTCTAAATCAAATTGATGCATTCTTTAGTCTTAAAGAGCCCTGGATAATAAGACGTCTATCAGATTTTAAGCGGACCCAGAGAAACACTATTACAGACGCGAAGTGGCGTCAGATGTTGGTTAACAATATAAATCTATTATCAAAGAATTATCACGGTGGTAAAACTCCAGTTATTAAAGCAACCAATACCGCCAATAACTTAATTATTGATGTTTTAAAATATTTACCCGGTCAAAAAATCCTTTACTTATACTCCGATCTGGAAAGCTTCTTAATCTCAAATTTAAAGAAACCAAAGGATACCCAAATAAAAATGCCTGCTTTGGCAACCGGGTTTTTAGCGGATGGTGATTTTCGTAGAAGATTTCCGCAGTATAGCGATGTAGACAAATTATCATTTTTACAAGTATGTGCATTAATCTGGCTGGTCAGTTTATATAACTTTAAATGCAGTACAGAAAAATTTGACTCTAGCAATGTAAGAACATTAGAGATGAACAAATTTCTAGCTGATATGCCGGGAACTCTAAATAGTCTCAGTAGTTTTTACCAACACCAGGCAACAGCACTGGAAATTGAAGCCATGCTTGATCCTAAAATTACTCAAACCGATGCAAAACACCAAAATTTGTTATATGGGAAGGATAAGAAACAAGCCGAATCAACACAGGTATTAAAGCAATACAGTACAGAGATTAACAAAACTGTGCACTGGTTAAGGCCTCTTGCTGAAGACCTAAAAGTACTTGAGTACTGTTGTAGTAGACAACTTGGAGCGTGACATACAGCGTTCAAACTTACCAACAAATATCCCGCACACACTGTTGACGGATGGAGTCAAAATGATAAATTCTGATTTAGACCTTGAAGCACTAGCTAATGCATATAAAATTGACAACCGCTTAGTGATCAAAAACTTTCTATTCCCTGATATAACAGAACGCATGCACGATGCTTGTCTCAGCAGTGTGCCCTTTGAAACTCATTACGTACTTGACGGGAAATATAAAAGTCAAAGTCCTGCCGATGTTGCTGCACTGAGTCTAGCTGAAAAGCAAAGAATCAACAATAATATAACTGCAGCTGCTAGTCAGGGTATTGGTTTCCTGTATGAGGGCTACCTGAAAAGTAGAGCGAAACTAAACCAGGGCGGTGTCTCAAATAAAAAGCTAGCGTTCTTACATGAGATCTTCGAATATATGAGCAGCGATGATGTGCTTAACCGAATTAAACAGATCACTGGTAGTCAGGACATTAACGGCGCTGAAACACAGTACACGCGTTTCACCCCAGGACATTTTCTTACCCGGCATCAGGATATCATTCCTGGTCGAGAAAGACGATTTGTTTTCGAACTTGGAATGACCAAAAACTGGCACCCAGATTGGGGTGGATTACTTCAGTTTTATGAAAAGGATGGAACACCTAGTAATGCATGGATGCCACAATTTAATGTGCTAACGATATTTGAAGTGAGTCATATTCATTCTGTTACTTACGTAAACCCCTATGCTAGCGAACCACGCCTTTCTTTAACAGGATGGTTTGTGCAGGGGCCAGGTTCTAAGGCGTAGCTAAAACTTTTGCAGCGGAGAGACTTCACAGCGCACTTCCATGTCTCTATCGCAATACCTTTCATCCTGTTAGGCTTCGCGCCACAGATCCATATGCTCATCGCGAAGTACCTGGAAACCTAAGTTACTCAGAGAGCTTCGTACTGTTAGTCCCTGAGTGTCTCGTAGGCTTCGCACCGCACATCCATGTGCTCTTTGCGAAGTACCTGGAAACCTAA
>CAXMRK010000162.1:0-5304 GCA_964195815.1 uncultured Acidimicrobiia bacterium
ATAACGAGTGAAGCGCGCCGCTGAAGCACCATCTATAACTCGATGGTCATAAGACAAGGACAATGGCAACATCAATCGAGGCTGGAAATCCATCCCATTCCAAACTGGCTTCATATAAGAGCGAGAAACACCCAGAATTGCAACTTCCGGCGCATTAATAATCGGTGTAAATGCAGTACCACCAATCCCGCCAAGACTGGAGATTGAAAAACAACCGCCCTGAAAATCACGTGGTAGCAATTTACCATCGCGTGCGCGCTGGCTCACTTCGGCCAGTTCTTCAGCCAGCTCAAGCAAACCTTTTTGATCACAATCACGTAATACCGGAACCACCAGACCATCGGCTGTATCGACTGCAATGCCGATATGATAATAATGCTTCAGCACAAGGCTTTGACCATCGATACTTAATGAAGCATTAAATTGTGGAAACTGCTTTAACGCCGCCACACAGGCTTTGATCATAAAGGGCAATGGCGTCAACTTGGTACCACGCTTGCGTGCCAGTTCCTGATTGGTCTTACGGAACGCTTCCATCTCGGTGGTATCAGCTTCATCAAACTGAGTAACGTGCGGAATAGTGATCCAGTTACGCGCCAAAAAAGAGCCTGATAGTTTATTAATTCGGCTTAATTCCTGGGTCTCAATTTCACCAAACTTGCTGAAATCAATTTCACGCAGCTCAGGCAAATTGAATGGCATCCCTGTTTGCTGTACGGCTTGAGTACCCCTGCTGAGGACCTGCTTGACGAATGCTTTCACATCATCACGGGTAATACGACCCGCACGAGCAGAGCCCACAATAGCTTGTAAGTTCGCACCCAATTCTCGTGCAAAACGGCGCACGGCGGGGCTGGCATGTGGCAGGCCTGTACTTGAGTCTGCTGGCAGTAACTCGGCAACTTTCTCAGTGCTAACAACTACAGGTTCAGGCTTAGTTACTACAGATTTAGTCTCCACTACTGTCTCTGTTATTGGGGTTTCAACAGCAGTTGGAGTTGAAGTTTCTTCCGAACTCGCATCACTGGCCTCAAGCAAAGCAACAATATCGCCCTCTTTGACTACATCACCTAGCGAAACTCTGAGTTCAGTAATTACCCCGGCTTCCGGCGATGGAATTTCCATCGTCGCCTTGTCACTTTCCAACGTCAGCAACGACTCTTCTTTAGCGACTTCCTGACCGACTGCAACTAATACTTCGATGACATCCACACCATCGAAGTCGCCGATATCGGGAATTCTGATTTCTATTTTCTTGCTCATCTCAGATACCTATCAGCTTATACAGACCATGGATCAGGTGTAAGCGGGTTAATTTTCAGTTTTTCCCTTGCCACTATAATTTCAGACTGTGAAATCTCACCCTGACGATACAGTGCAAACAGGGCTGCATAAGCCACATGGTAGCGATCAACTTCAAAAAACCGGCGTAAGCTTTTACGCGTATCTGATCGTCCAAAGCCATCCGTACCTAAAACCATAAAATCTCTTTGTGGGATAAACGCACGAATTTGATCTGCAAAGCCACGCACATAATCAGTGGCTGCGACCACTGGCCCTTGATAATCCTGTAAACACTCGGTCACCCAGGGTACCTGTGGTTCTTTCTCGGGGTTGAGGCGATTATGCCGAGCCGCACTGAATCCGTCTTTACGCAGTTCGTTAAAACTTGTGGCTGACCATATATCAGCAGCCACATTAAATTCCTGTTCCAGGATAGATGCTGCAGCAATCACTTCGCGCAAAATTGCGCCACTGCCCATTAGCTGCACATTGTGCTGACCCTCGCTGGCAGGACGGAATAAATAGAGTCCCTTTCTGATGCCGTCCTCACAGCCTTCGGGCATAGCCGGGTGTGAGTAGTTTTCGTTGAGCACGGTGATGTAATAAAACTTATCTTCACACTCTTCATACATTCGGCGCATGCCATCTTGCAAAATAACCGCAAGTTCATAAGCAAAGGTTGGATCATAGGTGATGCAGTTTGGATTAGTACCCGCCAGTACTTGCGAGTGACCATCCTCATGCTGCAAACCTTCACCATTCAATGTAGTGCGACCGGAAGTGCCCCCAATAAGGAAGCCGCGTGCGCGCATATCACCAGCGGCCCAGGCCAAATCGCCAAACCGCTGGAAGCCGAACATTGAGTAATATATAAAGAACGGAATCATTTGCTGCTGATTACTGGCATGTGATGTGGCTGCTGCCAGCCATGATGCCAAAGCACCGGTTTCAGTAATGCCTTCCTGAAGAATTTGGCCTTTGACATCTTCTTTATAAAACATCAACTGATCTGAATCGACGGGTTCATACAATTGCCCAACCGATGAGTAAATTCCAAGCTGACGAAACATCCCTTCCATGCCAAATGTACGTGCTTCATCAGCCACAATTGGGACTACAAAATCTTTCAGTTTAGGATCACGCAGGATAATTGCTAATGCCCGCACAAAGGCCATGGTTGTGGAAATCTCACGCTCACCAGTGGCTTGCATAAGCGATTCAAATGCTGACAACGGCGGTGCAGGTAATGGTGGTGCATTATCAATCCGTTTAGGCAGATAACCACCCAGCTGTTTGCGCCGCTCCTGCATATATTTAATTTCAGGACTATCAGCGCCAGGATGATAAAAAGGCACATCCTCAAGCTCATCATCACTGATGGGAACATTGAAACGATCACGGAACTGGCGCACGGAATCAATATCCATTTTTTTCTGCTGATGAGAAGCGTTTTGTGCCTCACCAGACTCACCCATGCCATACCCTTTAACCGTTTTTGCCAGAATCACGGTAGGTTGGCCGCTGTGCTCAACCGCCTGAGCATAAGCCGCATACACTTTTTGCGGATCATGACCACCACGATTTAAGCGCCAAATGTCCTTATCTGACATCTTCGCTACCATTTCTTTTAATTCTGGATATTTGCCAAAGAAATGCTCGCGTGAATAGGCGCCGCCTTTAGCTTTATAATTCTGATACTCGCCATCAACAGCCTCTTCCATGCGCTTGCGCAACAGACCCTTGGTGTCCTGAGCTAATAATGGGTCCCAATAAGAACCCCAAATGACTTTAATTACATTCCAGCAGGAACCGCGGAATTCACCTTCCAGCTCCTGAATTATCTTGCCATTACCGCGTACAGGTCCATCGAGACGCTGTAGATTACAGTTAATAACAAAGATCAGATTATCGAGTTTTTCACGCCCGGCCAGAGAGATTGCACCCAGAGATTCTGGTTCATCAGTTTCCCCATCACCGATAAAGCACCAAACTTTTCGATCACTGGTATCTACAATGCCCCGGTTATGCAGATATTTGAGAAAACGCGCCTGATAAATTGCCGAGATTGGACCCAGACCCATCGAAACCGTTGGGAACTGCCAAAACTCCGGCATCAGCCAGGGATGCGGATAAGAAGATAAACCTTTGCCATCCACTTCCTCACGGAAATGATCCATCTGATCCTCGCTTATACGTCCTTCAAGGAAAGCGCGGGCATAAAATCCTGGAGAAGAATGCCCCTGCAAATAGAGTAAATCGCCACCACCGGGATGATCCGCTCCACGGAAAAAATGATTAAAGCCGATATCATAAAGCGTTGCTGCAGATGAAAAACTGGCAATATGCCCGCCCAGTTCGCCTCCACGCTTGCTCGCACGTAAAACCATAGCCAGCGCATTCCAGCGAATCATCGAACGAATTTTGCGTTCCATCTCCCGATCACCCGGTAACGGTGCTTCAAGACCAACAGGTATGGTATTGATATAGGCTGTGGTCGCGATATAGGGTAAATAACCACCTGAACGACGAGTTTGATCAACCAGTTTTTCAATAATATAGTGTGCACGTTCCGGCCCATCCTTACGAATAACCGAGGCCAAAGCTTCGAGCCATTCCTGGGTTTCAAGCTGGTCTATATCAGTGCTTAAAATATCTTTTTTATCGCCCATTAAGAGCTCCTTTTCAGCTGAACAAAAGCAGCTGATTTCAAATGAGTGAACCTCTGATTTATACAAAACTCATGTTCCGAGTCCTGTATAAAGCAGAGGTTCTGCTGGTGACTTTTGTTTATTTAGTCACTCAGTTAATTTAATCTCCAGGTAGAAAACCAAAGGTTCCCTGACTTACCTGTTGTGCTTCCACCACCGCAATCGCAGTCATATTTATAACACGTCGTACTGAAGCTGATGGAGACAACACATGCACTGGTTTTGCTGCACCCATTAATATAGGCCCAACGCTTACAGCATTTGTCATCACCCTGGTCAGATTAACCGCCACATGAGCAGCATCCAGACTCGGCATAATTAACAGATTAGCTCTACCCTGAAGTCGACTATTTGGGAATACTGCATTTCTGTAGTCTGGTGATAATGCCATATCTGCGGGCATCTCACCATCAACTTCCAAGTCAGGTGCGCGTTTACGGACAATTTCCAGCGCCTTTCTCATTTTATCCGAGCTTTTATCCTGGTGCGAACCAAAAGTTGAATGTGAGATCAATGCAACCTTGGGCACAATACCGAATAATCTGACTTTTTCAGCAGCCATCAGACAAATATCAGCAATGGTTTCAGCGTCTGGGTTTTCATTCACATGGTTATCTGCAATAAATACTGAACCACCACCACTAGAACTGGAAACAACAGCAAGAGAGGCAATGGTAGAACAGCCTTCATGCTTGCCGATTACACCCAGTATGTAATCCAGTTTCCTCTGGAAGCGACCAACCAAACCGGTTATCAATGCGTCAGCATCACCGAGCTCAACCATCAACGCACCAATCACGGTACTACGTGTACGTACTATTGCTTTAGCAGTATCAGGAGAAACACCCTGCCGCTGCATAATGTTGTGATAGGTTTTCCAGTAATGCTCATAACGCGGATCTGATTCCGGATTGGTGACTTCAAAGTCCACACCCTCACGAATGCGCAAGCCCAGTTTTGCGATACGCTGATTGATAACTGAAGGCCTTCCTATTAATAGTGGAATGGCCATCTTGTCATCTACCAGTGTTTGCACAGCACGCAATACAAGATCTTCTTCGCCTTCGGCAAATGCAACCCGTTTTGGGTTGCTTCTGGCAGCATCAAATACAGGCTTCATCAACAGACCTGTGTGATAGACAAACTGACTTAGTTTCTCTTTATATGCTGCCATATCTGTAATTGGCCGCGTGGCAACTCCACTGTCCATAGCAGCTTGTGCAACGGCTGGTGCAAGTTGAGCAATCAAGCGTGGATCAAACGGTTTGGGGATTAAGTATTCTGGGCCAAAAGATAAGTTCTCATCGCCATA
>CAXMRK010000163.1:0-4493 GCA_964195815.1 uncultured Acidimicrobiia bacterium
TCCACCATGGCGCTGAATAGCCGCGGCTGCGATTGCGGTTCCCAAACCCCAGCCACTGTCGCCTGTCCGTCTTTCCCGCGCCGAACTCAGGCGTGAAAATGGTTCAAACAAATGTTGTATAAATTCTTCCGGAATCCCGGGGCCATAGTCACGTATGCAGATATGACAAAAAGTATTTTCTGCCTTGCTGCTGTTAACAGTTACTTCTACACCTCTGGATGCGTCGGTGTAACGGCTGGCATTACGCAATAAATTTTCCATTGCCCGGTAGATCAATTCGGGATTTATCAATAATTCAATATCTTCTTCCAGCTTCAAACTAACCGTTCCCTGACCTTTAGCTTCCGCCTCATAATTCACTCTTGCTACCAGGCCGGTAAGGAGTTCCGTCAATGAGTAAAGCTCCTTATCCAGAGCTTGAGCAGAACCGGCTTCACGCAGCAATGTCAACACTTCAGCAATCAGTTTTTCCAGGCGCAAGATTTCACGCGCGATCAGATTTAACTCTGTATTTTCTGCTGTATCAATTTCCGTTTGATCGCTTTTATCACGGGCCAACTCGACGGCAACCTGCATCCGTGCGAGTGGAGAGCGTAACTCGTGGGCAACATCTCTCAGCAGTCGTTGGCGGGACTTGTCTAGGGTTTCAATCTCTGTTGCCATGGTATTAAAACTACGCGCCAGATCACCCACTTCATCGCGCCGATCTATGATTTTACCGCTCACTCGTGACTGCAGTTTTCCTTCCGCGAGAGCGACTGAAGTCAACCCTAACTGCCGCAACGGCCTGGCTAGAGAGCGCGCAAGTATCCAGCTGATAATTGCACTGAGCAGAGCAGCCAGTAACAATCTTGCAAATGTCCCCTGATTACCCGGTGATAGGAGTATCCGCGGCGGGACCAAAGGTGAAATCTTGATGAACCACTGTTTTCCTGTCGGGTCAGTCACCTCTATGGATCTGCCAGAGCGCTTATCGGGGCCAACTCGATGTTGCCGAGGAAATGGCCTGCGCCCACGCATTTCTTCCTGGGCCTTATCAGTAATATGAATCAAGTTTCGAAGAGAAGGCGGTGCCCGAAGTAGTACTTCGCGAGCTGCCAGTGGCCCCTCTTTTTCCAGACTCAGCTTCACCTCTTGCAGCAATGGCGGCAGCCTATGTTTGAGTACTGCCGCGATATCCTCAACGCCGCTCTTACGCGCTACCTGATCACCAATTATCGCAACCAGACTGGTAAATCCGACGATACTGAGCCAGAGAGTAAAGAATATTCGCCAGAATAGTTTAGGCATTTTTCAACCACTGATAACCGCTGCCACGGATAGTCTCAATACGCTCGCTACCGTCCGGGGAAGGACCCAGTTTACGTCTGATATTGCTGATATGCATATCGATAGAACGGTCAAAGGCAACCGCTTCCCGACCAAGAACCTGACGATAAAGCTCGTCCTTGCTCACCACTTTACCCGCTTCACGTAACAACAGATGAAGCAGTGTAAATTCAGTGCCGGTTATTACTACATTTTCTCCTGAACGCAACAACTGACGGGACATAGGTCTGAGTTCAATATCCTCAATCTGGATATCTTCACTTTCAGCCGGGGCATTGGAAACCCGGCGTAATATTGCTCGAATCCTTGCCGTCAACTCACGTGGGTCCGCGGGCTTGGGCATATAGTCATCAGCGCCCAGTTCCAGGCCGATAATTCGGTCTGTGGTATCGCCCATGGCAGTCAGCATTAATACCGGCAACTGAGATGTCTTACGCAACTCACGCAATACTTCTGTACCTGTTTTACCCGGTAGCATGATATCCAGCAGCAATAGATCTGGATTATTTTGCTGCGCCATCTCCAGGCCGCTAATACCATCATGAGCAACACTGACCGTAAACATCTGCCGACGTAAATACTCAGCCAGTAATTCCGCTAATTCAATATCATCATCAACTAGAAGAATATGCGCGGAAAGCTCTGAGAGATTGGTTGTTTGAGCTGGTTTCATAGCTAAATTCTAAGCAATTTTCGACCACAAGTGCGAATTTTACTTATCTTTACATTAGCTCGACAATTTTCGACAGTCAAAATCTGTCTCAAGGAGTAACATCGTTTGCATAGATATTCGATGTGTTAACAGCAAATTACAGGAGATCAAAATGCTATATACAACAAAACAGAACCTAGGATCAATTAATGCTTACAGACCCTTAATGAAGAGTTTCATCATTACAATTATTCTTACCTTGTTCAGCCTGCCGGCACTAGCCCAGCCTTTCGAAGCGGATGGTCACCGCGGAGAAATGAATCTGGAACGACTCGCCGAGCGCCTTGAATTAAGTGACCAGCAACGCACAGATATCAAAGCAATCATGGAGGCTGGTAAAAATGCCATGGAACCAACCAAGATAGCAATGAAAGATAATCGTGATTCACTGGAAGCTGTGATCAACAGCACCAATCCCGACCAGGGTCAGATTCAGTCACTGGCTGAAACCCAGGGTCAATTAATGACAGAGAGCCTGCTGCAAAGAGTCGCTACAAGACTGCAAGTTAAAGATCTTCTTAGCGAACAACAGCAAATTAAAATGCAAGCTTATAAGGACGCCCACCACGATATGCGGGAAGCCCGTAACCATCGCCGCCCACCACGGATGGGAAGGCAATAGTTAGCGACTAAACTACAGTAAATCTCACTAGAAAGCCGGGCTTCAACCCGGCTTTTTTTATTATTACCCGAGACAAATTCAGATTGAATCAGGTGAAATTCTCCGTGAATAAATGTTTAGTGCTGTATCAATCTTATTGGGGTTTAAACAGCAGCGAGTCAAGCAATCTATGCAGGGGTATCTGTTTCTAACCATTGTTTAATCTGCCGATAAACATCAGGATTATGCAGTAGGTCCCAGTGATTCATTTGCCTGCCTATCCATTGTTGTGATTGTGGCAACAAAAGCTCGAGTTCAGTGTTCTTATGATGCCCTAAAGCACTGCGGACTGTTACCAGGCCATCGCCAATAAGGTCATCGCCAAGCTTGTTCGAGGCTTCACCTTTACTTGCCGCAATGGCATAACACTGGGCGCTTTCTGGTAACGGTACTGGTGTTCGTGGATCTTTCGACAATTTGAATCGGTTACGCTCTTTCCAATCATTATCCACAAGGTTGCCGTAACGCAGATCGGTAATACCTGAACTGCGGATTTGTAACAGTCGGGAAAATGGTGCGCTATAGCGATTTATTTCGAGGATGTGATCGACCAGATTACTACCTTTTTCCAATGGTGCGCCGTGGTGCGGTGTTCCCAGAAACACAAGCTTATCGAGTTGATTCGGCCAGCTATACCCAGATTGATCCGCGTAATAACAGGCGCTACGTGAAACCAGACCTCCCATGCTATGGGCAAGCATAGTTAAGTCCACATTTTGAGCTGAGTTTTCAACAATTTCTTCTAGTAAATCAGCGAGTTTTCTGCCATTTTCGGAAATATGCAGCCCACTGTTGTAATGCAGGTAAATGGGCGAAAATCCCAGATCACGGGCGAGGGCTGCGCCATGGTCGTGCTCCTGTCGATGCCATTGCAAGTCATTCATGCAGGAGCCGTGAACCAGAATGAGCAGTCTGCCATTCGATTGAATAATCGCCTCATTTAGCTCAAGTTTGTTTAATGGTTTTCCGTGACGACGGAATTGCATTGGAATCTGTAATGGGTTTTTAGTCGCAACCAGGTGATCACCGAGAACGCCATTGATGGCAGAAAGCACAGCTTCACGCTTGCCGCTGGATGAATCTTTTTCACCTAGAACATTACCTAATTGTCGAAGCAGCACATCCAGTCCACTCCCAACCAGCTCGGTAACCATATTGATGCTTTTGTAGACCTTTCCGCTAACCTCCTTTTTACGCCGTTTATCGGGCCGGCCAAGAACCCCGGCAAAGCCGCTAATTGTTTTATGCATCGATTCAACAATTCCGCTGACACCGGTAATGGCATCAATGGTTAAGCTTTTAGCTCCGCGCAGGTCGGTAGAAAGGTTTTTAGGTTTGTCTGGCATGGAATACAGTAATAGTTTCTATTTGAAGTAATAGTATCACTTATGTTTTTTTAAGTATCCTATTCTAGATATCCTGTTAGCAGTCTACGGTTATAAACTCACTTAAATCCGAGTCCAGAATTTTTTTAAGTTCAATAAAGTTCTCTGCTCTGGTTTCGGTAAACAGAAACCCAAAAACGGGGTATTGTTTGTAGTTGAATTTTCTTAACTCAAGCGGATGTTCAAACCTGGAGAGTAGCTTCTGATAATCAAATGACCGAATGTTCTCCGCTAGAACGCCGGTTGAATTATCCAGTACAACGATACTGAAGAGCTTGTTTTGCTTCCCTTTGAGTGCCGCACTCCAGTCAGGTTTTTCCTGATTGAGATAGCACAGGTAGGGATTAATGCCATAGGCCATAAATGTGGCATCCGCAGTTGTGCACATACCCCCAAAGCGTAATGG
>CAXMRK010000164.1:0-12839 GCA_964195815.1 uncultured Acidimicrobiia bacterium
CTATTCAACCTGGTTCTTTGCAGGGGTTAAGGTTAGGCGCAAATCATTACCAATTCTACTAATATCATGCCAATGCCAATTCATTACCTGATCCATTGCGAGCAACTCATCAAATGCAAACATACCTTTTGCTTTATCACCCATCACTTTCGGGGCCTGATAAAGCACTAATTCATCAATCAAACCCTCGGTAATGAAAGTACCGGCTAAATTAGCACCGGCTTCGACCTGGACTTCATTTATTTGCCTTTCTGCCAAAAGTGATAGCAGTGCACGCACATCAATGCCCATTCTACTAGCTGGCAGAGCTATACACTCATGCTGCATTTGCTCACAGACAGCAGCTAAAGGCTCTGGAACAGCTGTATTTTCCAGGCCGACAATCATCACATTACCGGGTTCAGACAATATGGGGGCATCAACTGGAATTTGCCAGTGGCTATCGAGAATTATTCTTAGTGGCTGTCGATCAATCCCTGACAATCTCACTGTCATTCTTGGCTGGTCAGCCATAACTGTACCGATGCCTGTTAGTATTGCTCCGCTTCGAGCGCGGAACTCCTGTACATCTGCTCTTGCCTGTTCTGTTGTTATCCATTGGCTCTCACCATTTGCCAATGCAGTGCGACCATCAAGGGTCGTCGCCATCTTCAGGCGTACCCAGGGACGATGGTTCTCATTGCGACACACAAACCCTCGGTTTTGCCAACGAGCTTCGGCACTTAACAAACCACTTTCGACATTAATCCCCGCTTGCTGGAGTTTTTTAATTCCACTGCCGGAAACTTCAGGGTAAGGATCCTGTAATGCGATCACTACTCGTTGAACCCCAGCAGCGATCAAGGCATCCGCACATGGCGGTGTCCTCCCCTGATGACTGCATGGTTCTAGAGTCACATAGGCTGTCGCTCCCACTGCTAATTCATCGGCTTCTTGTAAAGCAAAAACTTCAGCGTGCGGACCGCCGGTTTGCTGGTGCCAGCCCCTGCCCACTATCTGACCGTTATTGACTAATAAACACCCAACTTGTGGATTAGGCATACAACTGGCCGCACCAAGGCTGGCGAGGTCCAGCGCCTCGGCCATAAACTGAACGTCGCTGGTGGAAAAATTCATGACTTATCAGTTGATTTCAATAATGAACGCTGCCGCCTATCAGTGCTACCAGGATGTTCTCGTTCAAGGCGCTCAATCTCCTCACGGAATGCGTGTACGTCCTCAAAACGGCGATAAACAGAAGCAAAGCGTACATATGCCACTTGATCAAGCTGACTCAGTGCTTTCATTACCAATTCACCAACCAGATCACTCGGAATTTCACGTGCATCTACCGCCCTGACAGACTGCAGAAGCTGCCTGATTGCACGTTCAACTGCATCGGTTTCCACCGGGCGTTTTTCCAATGCCCTTAGCATTCCCATGCGCAGTTTTTCTTCATCAAATGCTTCGCGGCCGCCATCGGCTTTAATAATATTTGGCAATTTAAGTGCGACAGTCTCAAAAGTATTAAAACGTGATTCACACTGAACACACTCGCGTCGACGACGAATCTGCATACCGTCAGAAGTTACCCTGGAATCAATAACCCGGGTATCAGTGTGATTGCAGTATGGGCACCACATAGTTTTAGTTAGAGTACAGCGGGTAACGGGCGCATAAAGATTCAGCAGTAGATAATACCCGGGCTGCTACTTCCTCATTACCCAGGTCATCCAGTAAATCACACATTATCGTACCAAGCTGACGGCAATCCTCCTGAGTGAATCCTCTGGTGGTCACAGCAGGTGTGCCAATTCGCAGACCGGAGGTTACGAAGGGAGACCGCTGTTCGCCAGGAACTGTATTTTTATTAACCGTAATATTGACCGCCCCCAGTGCAATTTCTGCATCCTTACCAGTAATCTCTTTGTCGGTCAGATCAATCAGCACCAGATGGTTATCAGTACCACCGGAAACTACTTTATAACCACGTTCTACAAGAGTTGCTGCCAGGGCCCGAGCATTATCCACAACCCGCTGCTGATAGTCTTTAAAATCAGGCTGAGCTGCTTCTTTGAAAGCTACTGCTTTTGCAGCAATGACGTGCATTAATGGACCGCCCTGAGTACCCGGAAAAACCAGTGAATTAAACTTTTTAGTCAGCTCGTCATTTGCCCGCGATAGAATAATGCCACCGCGTGGACCGCGTAGAGTTTTATGGGTAGTTGATGTAACCACATCAGCAAACGGGATAGGATTAGGATAAACACCAGCCGCTACCAGCCCAGCAACATGCGCCATGTCGACAAACAGATAAGCACCGACCTCATCAGCAATTTCACGCATCCGAGCCCAATCGACTACTCTGGAATAAGCAGAAAAACCGCCAATGATCATTTTTGGACGGTGCTCTAACGCCATCCGCCGCATCTCATCATAGTCAATCAAACCAGTACTACGATCGACACCATATTGCACCACATCAAACAGTTTTCCGGAAAAATTTACCGATGATCCATGGGTTAAATGACCGCCCTCGGAAAGGCTCATTCCCAGGACCTTATCCCCTGGTTGTAGCAGCGCTAAATACACAGCTGCATTTGCTTGTGAACCGGAATGTGGCTGAACGTTAGCGTAGTCTGCTCCAAATAAAGCTTTGAGGCGATCAATAGCTAATTGTTCAGCCTTGTCTACAAATTCACAGCCGCCATAATATCGCTTACCTGGATAGCCTTCAGCATATTTATTTGTTAACACAGATCCCTGTGCTTCCATTACGCAAGGAGAAGCATAATTTTCAGAAGCAATCAATTCAATATGCTCTTCCTGACGCACTGTTTCTTCGGCAATTGAAGCAGCCAGTTGAGGATCAAATTCTGCTAGTGTGAGGTTTCGGTCAAACATTAATCCAATATCCTTAAAAAAGTTGATCAATATGCATCAGAAAAGAGTGATTTTAGCACTTTTATGAATGCTTTGAGCTGGTCTAACACCCTAGAATCACGGATAATTGCCACCTCATTCGGAAACTGAAAGAAAACACCTATGGCTGAATATATTTATACAATGATTGGGGTAAGCAAAGTTGTCCCACCTAATCGAAGCATTATTAAAGATATCTCACTTTCTTTCTTCCCTGGCGCAAAAATCGGCTTGTTAGGCATCAATGGCTCAGGTAAATCCACTGTCTTACGAATTATGGCTGGCGTTGATCAGGAATTTGACGGTGAAGCACGCCCCCAAGCTGGGATTAAAATTGGTTATCTTCCCCAGGAACCACAGTTAAATGAAGAGCTGACTGTGCGTGAAGAAGTTGAGGAAGGCGTCGCCGAAATGCGGGATTTGCTGGTTGAGTTTGATCAAATCAGTATGAAATTTGCTGAACCAATGAGCGATGATGCAATGAATGATCTGCTTGCTGAACAGGCAGAAATTCAGCAAAAAATAGAAGCGGGTAATGGCTGGGAACTAGAGCGCATACTGGAAGTCGCAGCTGATGCTTTAAGGCTACCACCCTGGGATGCCAAAATTGTCAATCTATCTGGTGGTGAACTTCGCCGTGTAGCACTTTGTCAGCTACTCCTCGGAAATCCAGATATGCTTTTGCTGGATGAACCAACCAATCATCTGGATGCGGAATCAGTCGCCTGGCTGGAGCGGTTTCTGGTTGATTTTAAAGGCACTGTGGTTGCAGTCACACATGATCGCTACTTCCTCGACAATGCCGCCGAGTGGATTCTTGAACTTGATCGGGGGCACGGCATCCCCTGGAAAGGCAACTATTCTTCTTGGTTAGAACAAAAAGATGAGCGTTTGGCTCAAGAACAGCGATCAGAAGTTTCACGCCAACGCGCGATCAAAGCAGAACTGGAATGGGTACGTAGCAATCCCAAAGGCAGAAGAGCAAAAAGCAAAGCCAGATTACGTCAATTTGAGGAGTTAAATTCCAGAGATTTTCAGGAACGCAATGAAACCCGTGAACTGTATATTCCGCCAGGTGAACGTCTTGGCGACATGGTGATTGAGGTCGATAACATCAGCAAAGGTTTTGAAGACAAACTACTATTCGAAGATTTAAGTTTCAAGATACCGCCCGGCGCAATTGTGGGTATTATTGGGGGTAACGGTGCAGGTAAATCTACGCTGTTCAAAATGATTGCCGGGGTTGAACAACCAGATAGTGGTGAAATCAGTGTGGGTTCGACTGTACAACTCTCATATGTGGACCAGAGCCGTTCTGATCTCGATGGTGAGCGCAGTGTATGGGAAGAACTATCTGATGGCAGTGAGTTTATTGAAGTTGGTCGTTACAAGGTGTCTTCGCGAGCCTATGCGGGTCGCTTTAATTTCCGCGGCAGTGACCAGCAAAAACAGGTGAAAAACTTGTCAGGTGGGGAGCGTAACCGTTTACATCTGGCAAAATTACTAAAATCCGGTGGTAATTTTCTACTCCTGGATGAGCCGACCAATGATCTCGATGTTGAAACCTTGCGTGCACTTGAAGATGCCTTGTTGAATTTTCCGGGTTGCATCATGGTGATCTCGCATGACCGTTGGTTTCTTGACCGCATTGCCACACACATCATTGCCTTTGAGGGAGAATCTCAGGTGGCTTTCTTTGAGGGTAACTTTGAAGAATATGAGACTGATCGAAAACGTCGCCTGGGTGATGAAGCCAGTCAACCACACCGCGTGCACTATAAAAAACTGGTGTCACATTAATCAACAACGGTTTTTCTTTGATTACTGCCGATACACTTGAGCTTACAAATGTATCGGCAGATTTCGGCATCGTCAAACCCAAATACAATCCCAGTAGGGGTAGTCAGAATAAACATCGACTAAGCCTAAACGTTGTGGTCGGTGGATTATTTGCATGCCTAACTCATGTGCGAATTCACGTTGGTGAACCGTTTGTGAGTGAGATTGCCGCTGCCATAACGGACCAATAAGACCAATAGTACTTTGAGCTGTTTCATTGGCAGCGATTGCAGTTCGTACTTTTAGCGATTGTATCGCCTCAGTTATGCTGCAATTAGAACCAGCCTGGATCAACAGTTGCAATTGATTTGGACATAATGCCCAGGCAAGAATCTGAGCATTTCTATTATCCAGGCAATGATGTAAAGCACGCGCAGTCGAGCGCGCCAAAGGTAGTTGTCTAAACCAGTTTTTACCACCTTCTGTGTGTAACCTCACCCAGGCTATTTCCAACGGATAATGTGCTTTCAATGCTGTGCATTGGTTTTTATCAGGACTTTGGATTTGTTCAAGCATGACAACATAATGCAAGATTTAATATGCTCGGACAATCGGTATTCACTAGCTGTTTGTGTAGGAGTACTTAAGCTAAAGTGATCGGTGATAGGCTGTTTACTGTGTAGTTAAATGTCTTGCCTCCAGGATAAAAGGTCGCGGACTCCAGCCCAACTGATCTCTAGCAGGAGAATCATCAACGCACAGATCCTGATTCTGGCGTAATATCATCTGCGGATTTATACCCGGTAACATATAGCTTGCCAGCTTTAACAATCCTTCTGGCAGCTTCAATATCCTTGCTGGTTTATCTAAGGCCGTAAATACCGCTTGTATCATTTCGGCGTAGGTTAATTGACTGCCACCAGCAAGTTGCCAGGTCATCTGTCCTGAACTCTCACTCTCCAGCAGATTTATGATTAATCCAGCTAAGTCCTCTGCATGCACAGGCTGACGTAAACCCTTTGCCTTAGCTGCAACCGGCATGAAACCCCAGCGTTGAATAAGGGCTGCCGCGCGTGAAAGACTCTTATCGCGGCCACAGCCATATATAAGCGTTGGTCGTAAAATATTAAGTGATTTATGCTGTTGCTGTGCCCACTTGCTCAAATTTTCTTCAGCCAGAACAATTTTGGAAATTAAATTACGTTCGGGTATATGCGCTGAGTCTTGCTTAAAGTTTACACTGGCACTGCTTAAAACAATAACTTTCTCAGGCAAAAGCTCTGTTACCAGTTTGCTAGCTAAAGCCAGTGGACCCGCCGATATTAAATTAATTGAGGCTGGAAAAGATTGTTTATGCACTTGTTGGAGATTACACCAACGCAACGAGGACAGATCCTTATATTGATGCAACCAGGCAGGCAATGGCTGACGAGAAATAGCCAACACATTCTCACCTTTAGCAATTAATCGAGGAATTAAAAAAAATCCAATCTGGCTGCTGGCACCAGTAACAACTGTGAGTCGGTTAGTCATTAACACGAGCTTTTGATGCGAGTTTTTGATACCAGATATATGCTGACTTCACGGCAAAATGTCCAAGAACACTGATCCAGACAAAAATTTGTTTAAAGCGATTATCATCCTCAGCTTCAAACTTTTTGTAATACCGCAGCATTCCGCGATGTTTTTGCCATTCCACCCAAACTGGGCGACCACGAGAAGAAATTCCTTGCTGATGAATAACTAAAGCATCTGGCACTAAGAGTACAGAATGGCCCGCTAATGCAGCCCTTTGCATAAGATCAAGATCTTCACAATGCAAGCGATATCCAGGGTCAAAACCACCCAGATCACGCAATAAATCTGTACGTGCCAATAAGCAAGCACCACTTACTGCCTGCACCGTTTGCACACCTGTTGGTTTAACCTGGCTACTCAACTCTATCCCTTTCTCACTTCTGGGACGCAAAAACTCGTACATAGATGAATTGAAATTGGGCAGTTTACGCACTGTTGCACGTTGAACTTTTCCATGCCGATTGATTACCCAGGGTCCAGCCAGTATTGCGTGTTGATTATCCTCTAATGCAGTACACAAACTTTCCAGTGCCTTTTCGAGCAACTCACAATCAGGATTTAAAAACAGGGTGAACTCGCCTCGCGTTTTTTCTAAACCTTGATTACAGGCGACTGCATAGCCTGGATTATTTGAATTTTTAATTAATTCAATATTAAGATTATCCATGCCCTGCAAACAAGCAAGACTTTGATCTGTTGAACCGTTATCAATAACTATCAATTGTTCAATAGATGATTTTCGTATAGCAATTAAACAACGCTCAAGCCAGTGCCCGCTATTATAGTTAACAATTATTACTGTGACGTTTTTAGGCTCCACGGCTCGATAGTCAGTTGTTGTTAAACCAACGCGAAAAAATGCCCACGGATTTTTCAGTCGTACTCATAGCTTCAAGCTCAGAGAGACGCTTTTCAAGCGCTGTGATTTTTTGATCACGTTGCTTAATGAGTTCACCAGCCGCCATATTTTTGCGGATTTCATGTTCATAATGTTGGTACACAGATGCCTCTGCATCCATAAATAAATTTAGCGCAGGCAACACTGGCAAAAATGCTTCCTTATCCGCACACAAAGCCAAAAAATACATCGGCTTTAATTGTAGCGATTGCTCGGTCTCCAGTTTGTCCTTGTGCATTAACTGACTCTGATAATTACCTGCAGTTTGTAATTTCCAAATAAACGATTGAAACGCTAGCTTCTGACCCAGCAACTGTACTGTAGAAAATTGCTGGCCAAGTAATTCCATCAATTCCTGACGATAGAGTTCCTTCACATGCCAGGGATTTTGATAGTCTGCTGCATCGCTGTATTCTGCCTTATCAGGTGAGGAAATCATTAACCAGCCACCTGGTTTGAGCAGTCGCTTAAATCCAGACAGCATCGCCTGCTGCGCCTCAAGGTGTTCCAGGGTTTCAAAAGAAATTATGGCATCAAATTTTTTCTCTCCAAAATCAAGCTTGGTGCAATCAGCCTGTTGGAAGCTCAAATTATCAAGTTTTTGATATCGCTCTGTAGCATGCGCAACAGCTTCAGTGGATATATCTACGCCAATAACTGAATGGGCAGATGCAGCAAGCACAGCACTTCCATAGCCTTCCCCACAGGCAGCATCGAGCACATCCAAACCTTCAACTAAGGTGCTTGCCAGTGTATAGCGGTGAAAATGCTCATACCAAATCTCACGCAGACTTTCAGGAGTGAAGCGCTCACCTGTAAACTCCAGGGGTACGTTGTTTGATTCAGTTTTCATATTTTCAGTTTGCCATAGTCGAGAACAATACGCAGGACTTAGTCAAAGCCCGCATTTTCTGCCCTAATTGCCGAAATCAGAGTGCTTCTTCTTTGCGCAAGCGGATCCCGGGCAATATAGCTTTGTACTATCTCAAGGTAATCTGGGTGCCGGCTGAGTAATCGCCGCATACTGTCGTCACTGGGCATTAAGCCACGCGGTCCAAATGACTGATTGCCCTGATGGCAGACATAGGCATTATCACAGAGGATATTGTGCAAGCCTGCCTGAACAGCGCGACGGGAATAATCGTTTTCTTCGCCATAGCCTAAACCAAATGTTTGTTCATCAAAATACCCAATTTCTTTCATCGCATTGGCTGTGATCAACATACAAAAACCTACTGCGGTTGGTATCTCCGGGTATTCAGCCACGCCTGTCGAACCAATGATACTGGCGACGGCATCCGCATTTGCTGGCACTGGATTTGCTTCGCAAAAATTGGGTAAAGAAACAATCTCACCATTATTGGTCCACGGTGTCACAGTAGCTATTCGCTGATTTATCTCAGCAGCGACTATTAACTTTTCAAGCCAGCCCGGGGTAACGATGGTATCTGAATTAAGCAATACCGCATGTTGCGAGGCCTGCTTTAAACCAATATTTGCCGTTTTAACAAAACCCTGGTTGCTTGAATTGATTTGTAGTTTCCAGCCCTCTGCTTCCTGAAAAGCTCTTAATATCGGGGCAATTGCAGGATCAGTTGATGCATCATTGATTAATAAAACTTCCGCTGCATCGGGCAAATAGTTATTCAGCGATTCTAGACACTGCACTGTTGCCTCTACTGCGTTATAGACAGGCACGATGACCAGCGGCCATTGACTCATTACTCAATCCTCCCAGTAATGAGGTAGCCTAACAAAACCCATTTCACGGCTTGCTCCAGTAACTATAAAAGCGAGTTCCTGAGTATCACATAGGCGTAAGCCCTGTGGATCCATTGCATGGGCACGTAAACTATACGAGCCAGGAAGTAATGACAGGTCATTAAAACAAATACGATAGCGACAGAGATTTTCTGAAACCTTGGTTGCCGACACTCCTTCCTGATCCGAAGATACACCATATATCGGTGTTCCATCAGCGCGCACAAGCCCAAATAGCATTACTGGCATTTGCTCATCGGGTTGATTGATTATTACTTCAGCACGCAAAGCTTCACCTATTGTATATAGTGGTGTTTCTTCAATTTTATCCGTGATTATACGAAAGGATTTAATAAGATATTGGCCATTACCACTTTCATTTCTTGCCAGTTGTAGCTCTTTTGCATATTTCTGTTCATGCCAGGCAAGATATGACTGAGTAACAGGAAAAACATCGCCACTCATACGTACCGAACCATCATCGATCCAAATGGCATGCTGACAAAGTTTTTGCACTTGGTACATTGAGTGAGATACCATCAATAATGTGCCACCTTGTGCAAGATACTCTTCAATCCAGCGGATACACTTCGCCTGAAAAGACTCGTCACCAACAGCAAGTATTTCATCGGTAATCAATAATTCCGGCTTAACCGCTGTGACCACAGCAAACCCCAAACGTACTATCATCCCGGATGAATAATGTTTTACCGGTTCATGAATTGACTCACCAATATCAGCAAAGGCAAGAATTTCTTCAATTTTCTCATTAAGTTCAGCTCTCGTTAAACCTAACAGGCTTGCTTTGAGACGAACATTTTCCATGCCTGAAAACTCATCCTGAAATCCTGCACCCAGTTCAAGTAGAGCTGCTACCGTTGCATTCACAGTAACTGTTCCTGACGTCGGCCGTAATACACCGGTTAAGACTTTTAATAAGGTTGATTTCCCGGCGCCATTTGCACCAATAATCGCCAAAGATTCACCCGCTCGAACTTGCAGATTTATATCATCCAAGACTTTGCTTCCAGATTTTACAGCGCGACCAATAAGCAGGTTTCCTAAAGCTTTAAGCCTGTCCTTACTATGGTTAGTATGAGGGAATATTTTTTCTACAGCTTGTAGTTCTGCTAGAAACTTCATCAAAAAAAGTCCTCAAAACGTGGGCTGAGTCTTCTAAAAAACCATACAGAAAATATCAGTAACAAACCAATTGAAAAGCCCGTTAATACCAGTGTTAAATTTACCGAATACTCGCCCCAAAGCAGAAACCCTCGGAGGCTATCAACTATTTCTGTCATTGGATTTAAACGCATCCAGTGTTGATATTTATCAGGAATTAATGAGATTGAATAAAGAATAGGCGTGCCAAAAAACCACAACATCATTAATGGCGGCATTATATGCTCAAGATCACGAATAAATACGTTTAGACTACTAACCAATAGACCAAGCGCCAAAGCAAGGCCATAAAGGAAAATTAGCACAACTATTGAGGGCAGAAGTCCTAACCAATGGATATCTATTCCAAACAGAGATATCACTAGCAACACGGAAAGATAACCGATGCTATGCATAATAAAAGTCGCTGTTACCATCGAAATAGGGAAGATTTCTGCTGAGACAGCAACTTTATTGATCAAGCCTGCATTAGTCGTTACTGAATTTACACTTCTTAGCACTGAATCCGAAAAAGCGGTCCAAGGCCAAAAAGCAATGGCAAGGTAAGGTAAGAAACCGGTTGTATTTGCTTCCGGTACTTTAGCTTTAAAGATAATGACAAAAACGAACCCGTATATCAGCAGCAACATCAATGGCTGTATTACTAACCAAGCTAGCCCACTCAAAGAATCGAGATACCGGCTACGAATCTCCCTCCTGACCAACTCACGAACCAAAGTGAAGTTTTTATGCATAAACAAGCTCGATAAACTTAAAGACTGATTATCTCAAATTTCTGAGTTAATTGTTTTGAATAATTCACTTTCAGAAGATTTGAAATTAAGATCCGAATCATTTTAAGTAATCTAACCAGCAAAAATCACAGGACTGACCTTTACTTATTCACTTCTCCAGCATTCTTCTCCGATTTATCACGAAGACAAGCTGCCAACGCAACATTGTATTCATCAGTCTTGAAATAACGAGCCACCATTTCATCAAGGGCACAGTCTGGTATGACAACTGGATCACTGGTATTTATGTGTGAAATATACTCATTGCGTGCATTCCTGGAAAAGGTTATTTGTTGTTCAGATACCAACTTATTTTTAACGGCTTCAAATGGAATGAAATCTGTTTCATAAACTTTATCCAGGCGAATAATATGGTACCCAAACTGTGTAACAATCGGTTTTGAAATTTCACCTGATTGATTTAGACTAAATGCTGCATCTTCGAATGGTTTAACCATTTTTCCGCGGGTTACTGCAAGATATTTTCCACCGTTTCCTTTTGAACCTGGATCCTCAGAAAACTCGGTTACAAATTCTCCCCAAAGTTCAGGTTCAGAAATCAGTTTTGCATACAAATCATTGATCACTATCTGTGCAGCTTCCTTACCCCTACCATTTGTACTTATCAAAATATGTGCAATATCTCGGGAGCCAGTATTAACAAACTCCTGTTTATGTAGAAGATAATATTCTTTTGCCATCAGTTCAAAATTTGCTTCTGTAAGTTTATTCTCTTCTATATGATCAAGATAGGCATCTGCTAACTCTCTTGTTTCTGCTAATCTAATCCGCTGTTGAACTGTTGGGTTTTTATCAAAACCAGACTTTCTGGCATCATCTGCGATTCTTTGATACCTTAATAATACCTGTAAGGTTTTTTTGGCTCTTTCACCATCAACTAAAAATGGCAATCTATCTTTAGCCGGTATTTTGAAGATTTCAGCATCAAAATTTTCCTGTGTTACTACACTATCTCCCTGCACTATTATTGGGTCTTTCGGGCCGGCATTGGAGTGTGAGTTCAAGCTTAGGACTAGCAGGATGCATAGTATAGTGTAATTAAAATAGCGCATTTATCACCTTTATATATAAGTTGATCTATCATTTAAGAAAAATGTTTGACCATGTCAATTTATAAAAAATGCTCCAACCAAGGTCGGAGCATTTAAATAGTACTTATATTAGTTATTCTTATGGAGATGGAGATGTAGTGTTAGTGTAATCCATCAAACCTCTGCAAGTACTAGTCGCGCATGCGCTAGTAAAACGCAGGTTGAAATAATAATCTTTTAGTGGCTCAAGTTCGCAAACACCATTATTTGGTATATAGCTCTCATTCACTTCAAAATTTAACGGAGTACCCACGCCCCAGGTTTCTGTACAATCCGGATCCATACCCGCAACTGTATTTGGACCGCCATTTGCATCTCTACCAAAAGTGAAGTCACCTGGACATTGAGTAATACTGGCAACTCGTAGCCCGGCTGTGCCGATGGTTGGAGCGGATGTAACAATACCTGACTGACCTGACGCTACCGAATCCGTAACAAAGTGAACTGCAACATTTCTCCCCTGGGCCAAAGTAACTATTACCTGAGAAGAGTTAGGTGTTGGGAATGTACCTCCCCAAATACTTGACCATTCACTTGTCACCATAGTAGGAATTTGTACAGCACAACTATTTGTACCCAGGGCTTGCGGTGGAAATGTTGACTCAATATTTACCCAAGCTGTATGCGATGAGGTTGCATTTGAGCAGGTCACACCATAGGTTATTGCCATTGAATCATGCCGTGGTGTAAAGGTTAAAAAGCCACTAGTTGAGGATAAATTCTGAGATTCCCAATTGGGAGCAACACCCGTTGGTTCACAACTGGTTGCATTAGTGGAATTCCCCGTGAAATCAACACTCTCCACTTCAACAATAACGGTGCTGCTAACGTTTAAAGTAGTCACCACAGCTGGCA
>CAXMRK010000165.1:0-7410 GCA_964195815.1 uncultured Acidimicrobiia bacterium
AATCTGGCACTGATATATCGGTATTGGTGCCATCCGCTTTATTAGCCACTATTTGCACCGGCTTACCATGTTGACGCAGCATTTTTGTGATTTCTTCATCAGCGGCGGTGACACCATCGCGTGCTGATACCACAAACATGACCACATCCGCTTCGACAATAGCCAGATTTACTTGTTGGGCAGTGAGGTAATCAATCCCTTCTGCATCATCAACCAGACCACCGGTATCAACCAACATATAGCGGCTATTACCAAACCGACCGGTTCCATATTGACGATCTCGGGTTACCCCTGGCATATCTGCAACCAAAGCATCGCGTGTACGGGTTAAGGCATTAAATATTGTGGATTTTCCAACATTGGGTCGGCCCACGATTGTTATTACTGGTAGCATGCTGAAGGAAGTTCCAGTTGAAGATATAAGCTTATTATAAAGCAAATCCCTAGAAACAAATAAAGAGGCTAACAGCCTCTTTATTAGGAGTAGCGTTGCTTCGAGAAAGGTTAAATTGCTGGGCCGGCCCGGTAAGCTTTAAGATCACCATTATTGGCCAAAACATACATCGTGGTACCAATAACTAGTGGTGAGGAGGCGAAACCTTTACGGCTTACTCTGATTCTTGCTGCCAACTCTCCGTCGTCAATATTGAACCAGTGCAAGTAACCATCCATATCCCCTACGGTGACATAATTATCATAAAAAACAGGTAATGTAAGCTCTCGATTTTCAAGAATGTCCTGTTTCCAGTCTGTTGAGCCATTACGGCGATCAAGCATCCATAGATTGCCAACGGAATCACTAACCGCCAGATGTGTACGATCTACTGAAATACCTGAAGATGTACCGATATCCTTAAACCATAACAGGCGGCCACTTTCTGATGCCAGGGCACCTAATCGGTTTTTATAACTCGCCACATAGATATCAGTTGCAACCATTGCAATATTGCCATCAATATCAGCAATACGATCGAGTTCTGAGCGCCCTTCAGATGCAGCAACTTGAGTATTCCAACCAACTGCACCATCACTAACACGGATGGCCACTATCTCTCCACCATCATTACCTACATAGGCGACTCCTGCGCGTACGGTCGGTGTGCTGTTACCCCGTAAAGTTAACAACGGCACACTAGTGTCATAGACCCATACACGAACTCCAGTGTCAGCATTTAAACCAAATACACGCCCGTCGATGCATCGCACTATAACAATACCGTCATGTAGCACCGGCATAGCCAGGACTTCAGAAGAAACTTTGCTGCTCCAGCGCTTACTGCCATCTTCATTACTGAATGCATGCACTTCTGCTTCAAGCGTACCGAGAAAGAGGAAATCGTTGGCAATTGAAGGGCCAGCAGATATCGGTAACTCGGTTTTTATTTCCCAAAGTTTTTTACCGTTATCAGCATCTACTGAAATAACTTTACCCCGATAGTCAACTGCAAAAACTCGGCCGTTATCATAGGCAGGCTTCAGATTAAGCCCTTCTTCTGAATTACCTTTGCCAATATTGGTGCTCCAGATTTGTTTAATCTTGAGACTAGACTTGAAATCAACCAATTCCGCAGGATCCCCTGGCTTTTCTTTAGAAAACCATGAGCAACCTGAAATCGCAATGGATAAGATTACTGTAATCAACAGCAGAGCAAACCGCTTCATGATTCTTCCGTGCTAGTGATGACGACCGGATTATCCCGTTTTAATTCCAGAATTCTGCGGTCTCCTGTTCCTGCTGCCATCGCATCAAGGGCTTCCTGATAAGCAGCGCGCGCTCCAGCAACATCACCTTTAGCGGTCAATATATCACCACGCACTTCCGCTATCCTGGCAGCAAATATTTGATTATCAGAATACGCATTCAAAACTTCTTCAGCTGCATCAATATCACCCTTATTCAGGAGCAAACGTGCAAGCCGCTCAGCAGCAATCACCTGTACAAACCCATCCGAAGTCCCACCCGATTTTAGTGTTTCTCGGTACAGGCTCTCTGCCAAATCAGGCTGTCCCTGATTCAACCGCGCAGCAGCAATCATCAGGTGTGCCAATGAGTTGTATGTGCTTTTGGGGAAATCAGTATTGATCACCTCAAAATGTGAATAAGCTTGGTCAAACAGGTTCTGATCAAGCGCCACAACCAGCCCCTGATACTCTGCTGCCACTTCTATGCGTGTTTCTGTCTGATAATTTTGCCAAAATTTCCAGCCGTATAAACCGCCAATCGCTAGCACAACACCCATAACGATTGCCGCACCATTTTCCTTGATCCATTGGCGTACGCGCTCGCTTTGTTCATGATCGTCGTAAATTTCAACCATTCGCTGATAACCTTCATTCAGTAGATAAATTTTAAGCGCACAATTGTACCAGAGCCGCTAACTATTTGTGTTATTCAGACGTTAGATTATCCCTAAATAGAGATCTGATACAGTTTAATGCAGGCGCGGGAGGAGCAATTATTTCTTAAAAGTGATCATTTAACCAACTATCGATTTCATTTTGCAGAATAGTGCTTTGATCGCCCTGGCCTCGTAATGGTTTTATAGTGATGCTAGCAGCATCCATCTCACTCTCCGCCAGGATGAGTGCATATTTCGCACCAGAACGATCAGCACGTTTGAATTGAGATTTAAAACTACCGCTACCCATATTGCTTTGTAACCGCAATTTTGGGAATTGGGTTCTTATTCTTTCAGCCAATGCTAAGCCTGCCGATTGACTGCCCTCTCCCATTAACACCAGATATAAGTCAGCTGTCGAGGTATCGTTGTCAGCTTTGAGTTTTAGAAGTTCAACCAAACGCTCCTCACCCATTGCAAAGCCTATACCAGGCCATGCTTTACCGCTACGTTGTTCAACCAGACCATCGTAACGACCACCCGCACAGACAGTACCTTGTGCGCCCAGCTCATCTGTTATCCACTCAAAAACAGCTTGTGAATAATAGTCTAGCCCACGTACAAGATAAGGATTCAGCGTATAACTAACGTTCATGGAATCAAGTGTTGCTAACAATTCATCCATATAACGACGCGACTCATCAGCAAACGAATCTTGTAAAATCGGCGCATCATTTAGCAATTCACGAGTTTTGGGGTTTTTAGTGTCCAGAATACGTAAAGGATTGCGCTGTAAGCGTCTTTGGGAATCTTCATCCAGTTCATCAAATCGTGCTTCTAAATAGGCAACTAATTTCTTTCGGTATGCGGCTCGTTCCTGACTGTTACCTAATGAGTTGATTTCCAGACGTAGCCCCTTCAACCCGAGTGCTTGCCACAATCGCTGACCCATTAAAATAATTTCTGCATCTATATCAGGACCAGCCAAACCAAACACTTCGACACCAATTTGATGGAATTGACGGGTCCGACCACGTTGAGGGCGCTCACGCCTGAACATTGCACCCCTATACCAAAGGCGTTGTGGCTGGCCATATAGCAGCCCATTTTCAATGGCTGCACGAACTACACCAGCAGTACCTTCAGGCCGCAAAGCGATATGTTCGCCGCCACGGTCTTCGAATGCATACATTTCTTTTTCAACAATATCTGTAGATTCGCCTATTGAGTGAACAAACAAAGCTGTCTTTTCAAGCACAGGCGTTCTGATTTCAGCATACCCATATGCTGAAAACACATCTCTTGCTGCAGATTCCAGTTGCTGCCACAGATTTATATCTTGTGGGAGAATGTCATGCATTCCCTTAATTGTTTGAATTTTATCTACCACAAAACACCAACCCTAATTATTATCCTTGTAAGAGCGACTCTCTTATCGAGAAACCGGTTCTCATGGAGTTTATTCTTCTCTCTGTGTGCCTATTTCAAGGTTTGCGATATCCCCGATTGTGAATGCCTGTAAATCGACTTTTTCCCCATCCAGTTTTACCTGTGCAGCGGAAACACGCCCAATTTGTACGTTAAATGGGGTCTTGCCTAAATAACGATAACTTTGACCACCCGTTCGAAGATTTGACTCAAGGCGGTTACCATCAGCATCAATCACACTAATCCAGCTGTCTGCACTTAAGTTAATATCCAAAACACTGCTCATCAAAGTGCCAGCATTGTGAGCAGCACTTGTCTTAGAGGAGTCAGCGTCAGCCTGAATCATTGCTGCAGAAATCATATTTGCCTGTAAATGGTCGAGATTACCTGATCTACCAGCATCCGCATTTTCAGAAGAATCATTGTTACCTAATACTACGCTATTGGTTTGCGATTTAACGGGTGTTTGATCAACCAAAGATTCATTTTGCGACCAGCGCACAGCAAAATGTGTATAGGCCCAGACTAGTGGCAATACTATAAATATAGTCCCCACCAAATATGTCAAAACCCGAAAACTTCTAAGAGAAGAGGTTAATTCAGGAGCAGCTTGGGTAAATACACTTTTAATTGGCGGTTGTTCACACGCAATGGGTAGCAGCGCTGGTTCTAAAACTTCTGCGGGAATCCTGAGTAGCTGTGCGTAACGACGAGCAAAGCCTTTGCAGTAGGCTGCTGGAATTTGAACCCACTGGTCAGCTTCCATAAACTCAATTTTATCAGGATCTAACTTAAGAGCAGCAGCCATATCATCTACTGATAGGCCCTGCTCGATGCGGGCATTACGTAATAAACTGCCTAAAGTTGAGGGTAGCGGTTGATCTTGTATTGGCATCCTGAACTATCCTTGTTACATGATGGCATTTGTCAATGGAGAATCTGGAAATTGTTGAATCAATTTACTCCGATACTCCTCACTAGCCTTGGTATCCCCTAATTCTCGCTCTATATCATACCCCAGATGTAGACTGTTTGGTGTAACTTGCCCAGAAGAGTGGAAACGCTCCAAAAACGCTCTCGCATTAAGATGATCACCCTTAAGATTCATTAGCTGAGCCAGGCTCAGTAAAGCAGGAGGATAACCGGGCGCTGATTGTATGGCCTGTCGAAGATAATCCTCAGCGCCATCCAAATCCCCCTCATCAATTGAACATCTACCTGCGTTAGATAACGCAGAGGCCGGTGTGCGATAAAATGGTTGCTCAACAGCTTTTTTAAAATAAGGATAAGCCTTTTGATATTGCTTCATCTGACACAAGTATTGAGCGTAATTATTGAGTACACTGCCATCATTCGGACTCAACTCAACAGCTCTCTTATAGTGAGTGCCGGCCTTATCAAGATCGCCAATGCGCCCATAAAGCACCCCTATTACCGTGTGTGCCATTGCATAGTTAGGATCAAACTGTAAAGCTCGCTTCAGTTTTTCAAGAGCAATTTCATTATCGCCTCGTTCCATATAGCCTGTTGCGAGACTGACGTTAACAACTGCCCCTTCAACAGTATTCTTAGTTTGTCTGGATTCAGTACCAGTAGTCGCACAAGCTGATAATATCAACATGAGCGTTATTGTCAGTACTCGGTTTCTCATAGTGTTTCTTCCCTGAAGCAGCTCGTTGAAAAAGTGACTGGGTAAAAAAACATTCTACCTTGCAAGCTCCGCATTGTGTTTAGCTTGGCGTCTGGTACGGTCTAAAACCTTACCAACTAATTGACCACAAGCCGCATCAATGTCTTCACCTCTGGTTTTTCTAACAGTTGCAATCAGTCCACCACGCATAACAATTTGTTTAAAGGCTTCGATACGTTCGGGTGTTGAACACTTATAACGGGCTCCTGGATAAGGGTTAAATGGAATGATATTTAACTTACTGGGAACTCGGCGTAAAAGCTTAACCAATTGCCTCGCATGTTCAGGAGAATCATTAATTTGATCCATCATTGTGTATTCAAATGTCACTTGACATTTATTTCTTCCAGCCACATAACGCTGGCAAGCTGCAATTAATTCTTTAATTGGGTATTTCTTATTCAACGGTACCAGTTCTACCCGAAGATCATCTACAGGCGCATGCAGGGAAACAGCAAGTGCTACATCAACTGTTTCACGCAGTCGATCTATCATAGGTACCATGCCGGCTGTGCTTACAGTAACTCGCCGGGAAGCAAAACCGTAACCAAGATCATCGCGCATCAAATTTAATGCAGGAGCCAGGGCATCAAAATTCAACAACGGTTCACCCATCCCCATCATCACCACATTGGTTATGGCTCGTTTACCATTGCGTTCGTGACCCAGCGATTTAGCGGCCAAAAATACCTGGCCAATAATTTCACTGGTCATCAGATTTCTACTAAACCCCTGGGTAGCAGTAGAGCAAAAAGTGCAATTTAGGGCGCAACCTACCTGTGAAGAAATACACAATGTTCCACGATTGGATTCAGGGATAAACACAGTTTCAACTGCATTTCCACCTGGCAGACCAAGCATCCATTTCACTGTACCGTCGCTCGAACATTGTTGCTTCAATATTTTTGGTAATTCTATACAGGCTAAGGACCCCAGTCGTTGTCTGAGATCCTTGCCCAGATCTGTCATAGCGTTGAAATCAGTGACGCCATGGTGGTAAACCCATTTCATAACCTGAGTGGCACGAAACGGTTTTTCAGAAATCCCTGAAAAAAACTCACGCAACCCGGCTTCATCCAGATCGAGAAGATTAACCAATGGTTTATTGAGTGTTAACGGCATTCAAATATTTCGCTTAACGTGTGTGGATATCACAACCGCTGAAGAAATAGGCAATTTCAACAGCAGCTGTTTCAGGCGCATCAGACCCATGCACTGCATTTGCATCAATGCTCTCAGCAAAGTCTGCGCGAATAGTTCCAGGCTTAGCTTCTTGCGGATTGGTTGCACCCATCAGTTCCCGATTTACAGCAATCGCGTTCTCACCTTCCAAAACTTGAAGCATCACAGGACCCGAAGTCATAAATTTGACCAGATCTGCAAAGAATGGGCGTTCACTGTGTACTGCATAAAATCCTTCAGCTTCCGCTTGTGAAAGCTGACGATACTGTGATGCAATAATTTTAAGCCCAGCTTGTTCAAAACGAGAATATATCTGACCAATTACATTTTTTGCTACTGCATCAGGTTTAACTATTGAAAATGTTCTCTCGATAGACACTAAAGTATTCCTTTTAACTAATTGAATAATATATATATTAAATAATTCCTGAAAAGGAATCATTTGCATGAAAAATCTCTGTAATTGTAGCTCCCAACAACATAATTAGCAATTATACGAAGCCTCATTCATCTGCCTTTATAAAATAAAATAAGTTCTATTATTGTAAGTTTTATTGTATTTACCCGATCTATATTCATACACATGATTAAAACACTTGTTTGAATTCTGATAATTCGCTAAAGTATAAAGATGCGAAGCACTAAAGAGAAAATTCTATTATCAGCTGAAACCCTATTTTCAGAACAAGGAATTGCCAGTACTTCTTTGCGCGCTATCACACAGCATGCAGGAGTTAACCTGGCTGCAGTAAATTATCACTATGGCAATAA
>CAXMRK010000166.1:0-3652 GCA_964195815.1 uncultured Acidimicrobiia bacterium
TGTTATTGCCCCTGGCCAGTATATATCTGGTCTATCTGCCAGAGCTCAGCAGATAGACCAGATATATACTGGCCAGGGGCAATAACACAAGAGTCTCAATAAATAGGCCTGGCATTCCACCAACAACTATCTGTTTGCGAATCACCCCATAAATCGTAAATGAAATAGCCAGGGTTACAGAGATAAGCGGAAACTCGCCACCACTGAAGGTCAAGACAGCAACCCCCAATGCAGCCAGAGCTACAGAGATCGTTTGCTTAGAACGCAAACGTTCACCAAAAAATAAAACCCCAACGACCACATAAACCAATGGGTTAATGTAGTATCCCAGACTTGCCTGGAAAATTTGTTGGTGTTGAACTGCCCAAATATAAACCAACCAGTTCAGCGCAATGAATATCGCTGCCAGTGACAGGAAAAGAAAAGTGTGTCTATGCCTAAGAGCGCGCTTTACCTCAGACCATTGGTTGCGACCCAGTATTATCAAAGCACCAAAGGGTACTGCCCAAACAATACGATGAGCGAGTATCTCAAGCGAACTGACGTCCCCCAAAAGCTTGAAATAAATCGGAAACAAACCCCACATCGTATAGGCTATGACCCCGGCGATGATACCGTGACGAAAACGCTCTTCAGGCGTTTCGCCGAGGCCTGGATATTCATTTTTCATAGGGATTCAATACTTTAATTAGAGTTTGATCTTTGGGTCTGATCTTAGAGCCTGGTCATTATCAATGAACGGGGGAAGATATCAAGCCCTGGACAAGCAACAAGAGATTTGGGTGCCAGATAAGTTGACGTATTACGAAAACTTGCTTAAAGCTACTTTCAGATAAATATCTAGCCTGCCCCAAAACTACTACGACCGGTAACCAGTTGTAGCTGACTGCGGAGCTCAGGGGGTTTAGGCATATACTCAACTCGGGTTCCGAGTTGGCGACAAACCGCAAAGCTTAAATCGGTTTGATTGAGTGTATAGAAGTGGAAAGCATCAACACCTTCCTGAATTAACTGTTCGCACATTAATGCCCCCTGCTCTACAGACAGGTGGTATTGCCCATGTGGATCATCTTTGAGGCTACTAAAACGCTGAGCCAATTTAACCGGAATGCTTGCTCCACAGCGTGATCCAAATGCCTGCACCCGATCGATATCATGAATTGGCAGAATTCCAGGGACGATTGGCTTATTTATTCCGGCTTTCACAGCGCGATCCCGAAAGCGTAAAAACACCTCAGGATCAAAAAAGAATTGCGTAATCGCCCTGCTCGCACCAGCATCCAGTTTACGTTTCAGATATTCAATATCTGCTGTTTCAGATAAAGCTAGTGGATGCGTTTCCGGATAAGCGGCCACAGAGATATCAAAATCATCAATCTTTAATAAACCCTGGACTAGATCAACAGCCCCCTCGTATTCGTTAGCGGGCGTTGCTCCATCGCGTGCATCACCACGAAGAGCAACAATACGTTTGATCCCGTTATCACTAAAAAACTGAGCGACTTTATTAACCGCTTCACGAGGTTCGCCTGCACAAGTTAAATGCCCTGCTGTTGGAATTTTTGATTCTTTTGCAACAGCCGCAATAGTATCCAGGCTCAATTGTCTGTCTTCATCAGTTGAACGATAAGTGACGGTAAAAAATGTTGGGTTGAGTAGTTCTAATTGCCCAACAGTACGCCATAAGCGCCGTTCCATGGTTTTTGATTTGGGTGGGAAATACTCGAATGACAACTTCAGCCGGTCACCCAGTCGCTTACCTTTATATTTTGAAACGATTTTATCCATGGGAATAATACTACACATATCTCTATATCTTTATAAGGAGATATACTATAAACTTTGGCGACATAATACAAGCTAAATATATTTTTATTACCTTTTGAGATAATTAAGTTATGGTCACAACTGCGCGAATACAAGATGAAATAAAGCAGCGAATTTTAGTTCTGGATGGCGCCATGGGGACCATGATTCAGCGACTTAAATATAGCGAAGAAGACTTTCGTAGCCAGCGATTTGCAGATCACCCTCTCGACCTGAAAGGTAACAACGATTTACTCAGCCTCACCCAACCCCAGGCAATTATTAACATACATCAACAATATTTAGCTGCTGGTGCTGACATTATTGAGACCAATACATTTAATGGTACCAGTATTGCTCAAGCCGATTATGGGCTTGAACATATAACCGAAGAATTGAATATAGCTGCAGCCAGGCTGGCAAGAACAGCCGTTGATGAGGCGATAAATTCAGACGGTAAACCTCGCTGGGTTGCTGGTGTTCTTGGACCCACCAATCGCACCGCAAGTTTGTCACCGGATGTGAATGATCCGGGAATGCGTAATATCAGTTTTGATGAGCTTGTAGAAGCTTACAAGTCATCTGCACGCGGTTTGATCAGTGGTGGAGCTGATATATTGCTGATCGAAACAGTCTTCGATAGCTTAAATGCAAAAGCAGCTATCTTTGCATTAGAAAAACTTTTTGAAGAAAAGGCCAAGCGCTGGCCTATCATGATCTCTGTAACCATATCAGATGCATCTGGGCGCACTCTTTCAGGCCAAACTGTGGAAGCATTCTGGAATGCGCTGCGGCATGCTGAACCAATTTCTATTGGGCTTAATTGTGCCCTGGGTCCAAAAGAACTACGCCCATGGTTGGCAGAACTTTCACGTATAGCAGATTGCCCCGTAAGTGCTCATCCCAACGCCGGTTTACCCAATCCGTTTGGTGAATACGATGAAACTCCTGAGGCTATGGCTATTGATATCGGCGAATGGGCTGAAAGCGGCTTACTGAATATAGCTGGCGGTTGTTGTGGGACTACTCCTGAGCATATCCAGGCGATTGCCACAGCAGTTAAAGCCCAGCCGGTTCGGAAAATACCTGACATCGCTCCTGCCTGCAGACTCAGCGGCATGGAAGCGTTCACTATTACCTCTGAATCATTGTTCGTTAATGTTGGCGAGAGAACCAATGTTACTGGATCAGCAAAATTCAAACGACTTATTACTGAAGGGCTATACGATGAAGCACTGGAAGTGGCCCGTGATCAGGTTGACAACGGTGCCCAGGTAATTGATATCAATATGGATGAGGGCCTGCTTGATTCAAAACAGGCAATGGTCACCTTTTTAAACCTGATTGCAGCAGAACCTGATATTGCCAGGGTTCCGATAATGATAGATGCGAGTTCCTGGGATGTTATAGAAGCGGGTCTTAAATGCATCCAGGGTAAAGGTATTGCAAACTCTGTCAGCCTTAAAGATGGTGAAGAATTATTCCTGAAAAGAGCTTCGCTAGCCAAGCAATACGGTGCGGCAATTGTCGTTATGGCTTTTGATGAAGACGGTCAGGCAGATAACCTTGATCGACGTATTGCTATCTGTAAACGGGCATGGAATTTATTAATAAATAAGATTAACTTTAACCCTTATGATATTGTTTTTGATCCAAATATATTCGCTATATCAACAGGACTATCAGAACATAATGAATATGGTAAAGATTTTATTGAAGCCACTCGCTGGATAAAATCCAATTGCCAGGGCGCGCTCATATCGGGTGGGGTCTCGAATGTATCATTTTCATTTCGCGGTAATAACTCCGTACGTGAAGCGATTCATGCAGTGTTTCTTTATCATGC
>CAXMRK010000167.1:0-6738 GCA_964195815.1 uncultured Acidimicrobiia bacterium
TTGGCATTGATATCACCACTATAGGGGCGCGTTTAGGTAGCAACAAGGATGTATCTGCCGGTACAGTTGATGTTGGCAGGCGCCGTTATACCATTCGTTTTGCCGGCCAATATAATGTTGATGTACTGGGTGATCTGGTGCTGGAGTGGCGTGATAATCACCCGATACGTCTTCGGGATATTGCCAGCGTTGCAAAAGTGCCTCAGGATCGATTTGGTGTTCTCAGTCAAAACGGTGGCCCTTCTATTGCCATGAATGTAGCCCCTGAAACCGGAGTCAACGTTCTGGACGTTATGGAAGGGGTTAAAGCAGCGGTTATTGAGCTGGAAAAAAACCAGCTAGGGCCGGCAGGTTTAAGCCTGACTCAAGTTTATGATGAAACCATATATATCAAATCTTCGGTTAGCATGGTGCGCAACAATCTAATCCTTGGGATGTTGCTTGCGGTAACGGTTTTGTGGTGGTTCTTGCGGCGTTTTAGAGCGACCCTCATTGTTGCTCTCGCAATACCTCTGTGCTTGTTTTCGGCCTTTATTGTGCTTGATCTTGCAGGCAGAACATTGAATATTATTTCATTGGCAGGCATGGCTTTTGCAACCGGGATGGTTTTGGATGCAGCCATCGTGGTATTGGAAAATATTTTCCGACAAAGGGAAATGAAGCTTACAGGGGACGAGGCAAGCTTCCGTGGCACGGCCCAGGTGTGGGGTGCGCTTGTAGCATCGAGCGCAACAACGGTTGCCATTTTTATGCCGGTTGTGTTTTTAAAGGATGAAGCAGGGCAATTATTTGCCGATCTGGCTATTACTATATCTGCAGCTGTTGTTGCCTCATTGGTGGTTGCTGTCACAGTGCTGCCTACAGCAGCATCCCGTTGGATTCGCTCGGGTAATATCAATGATATTCATAGCCACTGGTGGCGTGCTGTCACTGATAAAATAATGTGGGCTACAGGTAGCAAACGTTTACGCTGGTCCTGGATTTTGGGTTTAACCATCACCCCAATTCTGCTAGCTTTATTGTTGAAACCGGCTGCTGATTATCTACCCGAAGGCAAGCAGAACTTTGCATTCGGTTTTTTGGTGACTCCACCGGGCCTGACGGTGGATACAGCTGAGGCTGAGTTGACTTCGGTAATAGACCAACGCTTTTCACCTTACCTTCATGGTAAAAAACCCGAGATTGAAAACTACTTTTTAGGTTTTTTTGGTAGTGGCGCCTTTTTTGGCTTACGCGCTAAAGAAGATGGAGACATGGAGCAAGTTATTGAGAAAGTCAACGACGAGCTGATACGGGGTTTTCCAGATACATTCGGCTTTCTCTCTCGGGCTCCAGTATTTCGCGGTTCTCGTGGTGGACGCAGTATAGAAGTAGATCTGCAAGGTGATGATTTTGAATCACTCATTGCTGCGGGACAGGTTGGTGTTGATGTTTTAATGCAAGCCCTTCCGGGGGCTAATGTGCGCCCCCTACCAGGACTCGAGCTTGCTGAGCCGGAGATTCGTTTAATCCCAAATGATCGTCGCATTGCAGAAGTTGGCTGGAACCGATCGCTTACAGCAACGGCAGTTCGAGCATTAGGTTCAGGCGCATTTTTGGGTGAGTATTTTGATGGTAACCGAAGACTGAATATCATTCTCAGAGCAGATAAGTGGACTACGCCAGAAGAGTTGTCGGCATTACCTTTGGCGACACCGTCAGGTGAAATACAAAGTGTTGGTGAGTTGGTTAAGGTAACTCGTACAGCAGGACCTAGCGAAATTCGGCGTATTGATCGTCGGCGCACATTGACGCTGCAAGTGACACCTCCTAAAGGAATGCCACTTGAGGTTGCAATAGCTAAAATAGAGGCTGAAGTAGTGCCCGAAATTAATCCATTAATGCCCGCCGGGGGGGTCATAACCTACCATGGCACAGCAGAAGCATTATCAGCGGCGTTGAAGAGTATGTCGGGAAGTTTTTTATTGGCCATCATCATTTTATATTTATTAATTTCTGCACTGTTTAAGTCTTTCCGAGATTCATTATTGGTTGTATTAACCATTCCAATGGCAACAGTTGGAGGGATTATAAGTATCCGGATAATGGACTTGGTCTTAAAATCAGGCGGTGGACAAGCAATGGATTTGCTGACCATGATTGGCTTTGTGATTTTACTTGGTTTGGTCGTCAATAATGCAATTTTGCTGGTTTATCGTGCTCGCGATGGTGAGCGCGAAGGCTTATCTAGAAAAGATGCTGTTGAGTCCGCTGTGCGTTTACGCTTACGCCCTATATTAATGAGCACATTAACCAGTATTTTTGGAATGTTACCGCTAATGCTCATACCTGGATCAGGTACAGAGCTATACCGTGGAATGGCGGCGGTCATCGTTGGTGGAATGCTGGTATCTGCATTGTTTACTTTGTTGTTATTACCAAGCTTATTGCGGATGAATGAAGAGAAGGGCAACAATCAATCACCAAATTTATCAGATAAGGTTAAAACTGGATTATGAAAGTAGGAATTAAACAATTAATCACAATCGGAGTTAGCCTGTCGCTACTATTTTTGTATGTTGCATCTGCTGCAGCGCAACAGGGTCAACAATCAGCGCTTGTAAGGGTAGGTATTGCTGAATTGCGACCAATGGTAGCCACTGCAGTGATGCCCGGAACAGTAGTTTCCAGAGATGATGCGCGGATTTCAGCTGAAGTCAGTGGGCGTTTGCTAATGGTCGCCGATATCGGCACCCAGGTTGAAAAGGGTGCTCTTATCGCCAAGATTGATGACGCCCGTTTGCGACTACAACAAAGTGAGCTTCAGGCCCAGGTAGCGCGCGAACAATCACGTTTAACCTATCTAGGTGCAGAAGAAAAACGTTTAAGCCAATTGGCCAAAAAAAATCTGACCTCAGTAACGAAGCTAGAGCAAACGACATCAGATCGACAAGTGGCAGAGAGCGAACTTGTAGTGGCGACTGTGCGTTTGGAACAAAACCGTGATCAACTCATGCGCAGCGGTATTACGGCTCCTTTCCCAGGTGTTGTAGTTGCCCGTCTGAGTAATCCTGGAGAGTATTTGAGTATTGGTACTGAAGTACTGCGTTTGGTAAATACCCAGAATTTAGAAGTGGTTTCCAGAGCTCCGCTGGAATACATGCCATTTAGTCATATTGGTGATAATTTGGCTGTAATCAGTAATCGACAGAGTGAAGTAGATTCACTGTTGGCGCCTATACGAACAATAGTTGCTGTGGGCAGTGAACGCACCCATGTTTTTGAAATGCGTCTGGATTTACCAGCAAATGCCTTTCCTGTTGGGCAAACTCTGCGGGTTCGAATACCAGTGGCTACCTACTCAGAGGTAGTTGCGGTGCCTCGAGATGCTTTGGTTTTGCGCACCAAAGGAGCTGCTGTGTTTGTAATTGAAGCAGACAATACTGCTCGAGAAGTGATGGTGGAGACTGGTATTAGTGAGCACGAATGGATTGCTGTTACTGGTGATCTTGAAGCAGGAGATAGGGTCGTCATCCGCGGTGCTGAACGTCTGCGTCCCGATCAACGGGTGGATATTGATGCTTATGAGGGTACCGACCAGCAGGATTCTACAGACGTATACATGGATAATTTTGAGTTTGAAGCAACTGAAACTAATGAGGAATCTAGCAGCGGCGATCAGCAGTAATGAGTGTAGATACTGATCAACATCAGCAGCGGTTTCCAGTTGCCCGCTTATTAAAAGTTGAACCAGGTGAGGGCCGTCGTCTCGCAATCGCCTTTTTGTATTTTTTCTTGTTGCTATCTGGTTATTTCATGCTCCGTCCAATCCGTGGAGCGGTAGCGGCTGCGGATGCACATAACCTGCAGTGGTTGTACACAGCAACCTTCGCCAGCATGTTGGCTTTAGTGCCCTTGTTTGGGTATCTGGTCAGTCATTTTAAACGTCGTTATTTTTTACCAGGCATTTATCTGTTTTTTATTAGTAATTTACTGGTTTTTGCCTGGCTGTTTAGGGATGGCATGCCAGACATCTGGGTACAGCGCACATATTACGTCTGGTTGAGCGTGTTTAATTTATTTGTGGTTTCAATTTTCTGGAGCTTTATGGCCGATATTTTTCGTGCTGAACAGGCTCGAAGATTATTTGGGACAATTGCTGCTGGCGGGACTATGGGTGCAATATTTGGGCCACTAATCACTAGTGCGGTTGCGGCTACAATAGGTAATGGCGGGTTAATGTTATTCGGTGCCAGTCTGTTGTTTGTTGCCACTATAGCGGCGATCTGGCTAGGGCAGCATACTGGCGCGAGTGAGAATGGTGCTCGTTCTGAAGCTGTAATCGGTGGCAGTATTTGGGAGGGTGCTCTCAAAGTCTTTAGTTCGAAATATTTACTCCTGATTTGTCTGCTGATGCTGGCACATAATCTGACTGCGACTTTCCTGTATAACGGCATGGCAGTTATGGTATCTGAGCAGATCCCAGAGGCGGGTCCTCAACGAACAATATTTTTCAGTAATCTTAATTTAGCAGTCAATATCATTGCTTTCATACTGCAGTTTGTTCTGACTTCCAGAATAGTCGCCTGGTTGGGTATGCCACGAACAATGATATTAATGCCCATGCTACTGGCAGCAGCAATGGTAGTGCTTGGAAGCTCCATGACTCTGGTGTTATTTGCCTCAGCACAGGTTGCGCAGCGATCACTTAATTATGGCTTGATTGGTCCGTTAAAAGAAATGCTGTTTACTGTGGTTGATCGCGCTACAAAGTACAAATCAAAGAACTTTATCGACACGGTTGTTTATAGAGGCAGCGACGTTACTGCCAGTTGGATGTTCAAGGGCCTGACGGTGTTAGGATTTAGTTTGTCTCAGATAGCATTGCTGTTTATCCCTCTGCTCGGTGTATGGGCCGTGATCAGCTGGAATCTGGGTAAGATGTATGAACAACTGGCTAGCAAAAAATCTGAGCTTAAGGTAGAAAATTCGAATTTGGACACGGCTTAAAGCATCTGCCAGGATGCTTGGTTAGTGACTAAATTTCCACAGCGAGGGTGATCAACCCTCGCTTAGTAGAAGCATTAATTAGAAACGATAACTTGCCTGCACACGCAAGTACCATGCTGAGTAATTCGGACTTTCTTCGCCCATGGTTAAGATAGAACTGATTCCATCCACACCCAGACCATCAATGGCCCAATTACGGCTGCTATATTTTTCATATTCAGCATATAGTTGATACGCCCATTGCTTGTTAATTTCATAATCGAAGTGAACTCGTGCATTGCTAAGGTCAGTCTTCAATGGGTCAAATGGCGGTTCAGCTGCCTCTGTTTGCACCGAGATATTTCCTTTTGAATCTGAACTAATATAATCAAAACCCAATTTTGCACGTTCGTTGAGACGCGAAGAAATACCGATGCCAGTAGTTGTGATTTGGTCACGGGTGGCTGCATGCCAGAGCGTTGAAAGAGGGGTGTTTGCATTAGTAATATCGGCGTCAATATCATCCAGGGTAACAAATGCATACAAATCCACTTTCTTACCCAGGGCATAGTTCATGTTGATTGAGAAGCTCTGTTCTGTGCTTTCCTGTAGGCCAATTGTGGAGTTTTCATAGTCATCATTGGCGTGGAAAAAACTCAAATCAAGACCAAAGTTGGAAACAGGTGAGAGGTTTAGCTCAACCAGGATACGCTGGCGATCACGATCAGCGAGGTTGAATTTTCGCAATAGTGGATGGTCGAACGAGTTGCCACGAATGGACTGGGTATAAGCAGAAATATCACGTTTTGAATTTTCTACTTTAAGACGTAAATGTGAGCTAATAAACGGACTCAGTTTGGCTTCTCCCCACCAGGTGATTTCTTCTGTTTCTTCAACAGATTGGAGAGTACGCTCCCAATTCTCTTGTTTAACACCGGCGCTAAGCCTGATGCTACGCTGGATACGGTAGCGAAGATCAGCTGAATATTGTTCCTTCTCATAGCTATATGGTTGGTTGTAGCGGCTGAACACTGGTAGCAAATCTGTAATCACCTGTGTAAATAAATCAACGGCTGTCTTGTTGTCCCTCTCATGCCATTTGGCGCGCGCGTTGAAACTGAGCCGGTTATTGATACGGGCACTGAATTTACCAGCCAGACTTGCGGTGCCAATATCCAGCTTGCCATCCAAAGAGCTGCGCGGTAAAGGTAGGTCGCTGTAGTTTGGGTTAATTGTGTAGGGAAGGAATGTGTCATCTTGACTCAAACGCCCTACAGCGGCTTCACCTGATAATCGAATCCCTGGTGAAAATACATACGCACCTGATAAGTTAAATTGGTAAAACTCATTGTCAGGTTCCAGTGCTGCTCTAAAGGTCTGAATCTCTGGGCTTGCAAAAAACGGGTTCTGCCAGGTTAGAGAAGTTTTAGCGTTGTTAAAGCTAGAGCCGATAAAACCGAGTTGAATTTGCGCGCGTTTTCCTGCCCATGAGAGACCCATGTCAAATTGATCAGTTGAGAAGTCAACAGGCGCGGGTAACAGCGTTGCGTTATTAAAAAACAGGCCTGCTCCAAAGGCACGGGTGCCCTTTTTCTCTTGTCGCTGAAAATCTACACGGTATTCCCAGTTATTCGCAAACTTCAGAGTTGCTCCCAGCTCAATGGTCTTGCGTTGTGTTTTCAGTCTCGCTGTGACGAGGCTATTGGCTAATGCACTCATCTCGGTGGTCGTTCTTGCAGCAACCCAATCGCCTGGTCGATAAGGTCCGGC